>CALMCD010000060.1 GCA_937863075.1 uncultured Rhodoferax sp.
TCGCCGAACTGCCGTAAAGTTGGTAGAGTTTTTCAATATCTTTGGTAACGCGATCCACCGTGGCGGAAGTACGATCCACCGTGGTGGTAGTGCGATCTACTTGCTTGGTAAGTTTATCCACCCGCTCACCGAGCTGATCGAGCGCAGCGGATGTATGAGCCTGTGCCTGCATCATGGCGATGAAGGCTTTTTGCATATCAGGCGGAAAGTTGAATGAGGATAAATTTTCCATGATGCTTCCATTATGGCATCGCAATAAAAAAGGCCACTTGCGTGGCCTTTTTGGAATCACTCAACGATTTTTAATCGGGGTGATTGGTTGCAATTAGTTGCGGGTTTGGTCCACCAATTTATTTTTCGCAATCCAAGGCATCATGCCACGCAGTTGTGCGCCGACTTTTTCGATGGAATGTTCAGCGTTCAAACGGCGGCGAGCGGTCATGCTGGGGTAATTGGTTTTACCTTCCAAGATGAACATCTTCGCATATTCGCCGGTTTGGATGCGTTTCAACGCATTGCGCATGGCTTCGCGGGATTTTTCGTTGATGACTTCGGTTCCAGTCACGTACTCGCCATATTCCGCGTTGTTGGAGATGGAGTAGTTCATGTTGGCGATACCGCCTTCGTACATCAAGTCGACGATGAGTTTCAACTCATGCAGGCACTCGAAGTAGGCCATTTCCGGTGCGTAACCGGCTTCCGTCAGGGTTTCAAAGCCCATTTTGACCAATTCCACCGCGCCGCCGCACAAAACGGCTTGCTCGCCGAACAAGTCGGTTTCGGTTTCTTCTTTGAAGTTGGTTTCGATGATGCCGCCTTTGCCGCCACCATTTGCCATCGCGTAGGACAAAGCCAAATCACGGGCTTTGCCGGATTTGTCTTGGTATACCGCGATCAAAGAAGGAACGCCGCCGCCTTTGAGGTATTCCGAACGCACGGTATGGCCGGGGCCTTTGGGTGCAATCATCACCACGTCCAAATCCGCGCGGGGAATTACTTGGTTGTAATGCACATTGAAACCGTGGGCAAACGCCAATGTCGCGCCTTCTTTCATGTTAGGTGCAACATTGTTGTTGTACACCTCGGGGATGTTCTCGTCGGGCAACAAGATCATGACCAAATCGGCCGCTTTCACCGCATCATTCACTTCCATCACGGTCAAACCCGCTTTAGCGACTTTGTCCCACGATGCGCCACCTTTGCGCAAACCGACTACTACTTTCACGCCGCTTTCATTCAAATTTTGTGCGTGGGCGTGACCTTGGCTGCCGTAACCGATGATGGCAACAGTTTTGCCTTTAATCAGGCTCAAATCACAATCTTTATCGTAAAAAACTTTCATTCTTTCTTTCTCCAAAAAAATACAAAATTACGTGCGCATTGGCACATTACACGCGCAAAATGCGCTCACCCCGACCAATGCCACTAGAACCCGTGCGAACGGTTTCCAAAATAGCAGAACGATCAAGGGCTTCCAAAAACGCATCGTTCTTCGAGCGGTTGCCCGTCAGTTCGATGGTGTAACTCTTTTCGGTCACATCAATGATATGACCCCGGAAAATATCCGCCATGCGTTTCATTTCTTCACGCTCTTTGCCCACGGCGCGGACTTTGACCATCATCAACTCGCGCTCAATGTAAGCGCCTTCGGTCAAATCAACCACCTTCACCACTTCAATGAGCCGGTTCAGATGCTTGGTGATTTGTTCAATCACATCCTCCGAACCCGTGGTTTGAATGGTCATGCGCGACAAACTGGGGTCTTCGGTGGTCGAAACCGTGAGCGACTCAATGTTATAGCCGCGTGCCGAGAAAAGTCCGACCACGCGGGAGAGCGCACCCGCCTCATTTTCCAACAACAATGCAATGATGTGCTTTTTCATAAGTCCTCCGAACCCAACAGCATTTCAGTCAAACCTTTACCCGCTTGTATCATCGGAAACACGTTCTCGGTCGGGTCGGTACGGAAATCCATAAACACGGTGCGATCTTTGAGCTTACGCGCTTCACGCAGTGCAGGTTCTACGTCTTGCGCTTTTTCAATCAGCATACCAACGTGACCGTATGCTTCCGCCAGCTTCACAAAGTTGGGCAAAGCATCCATGTAGCTGTGGCTGTAGCGGCCTTCGTATTCGACTTCCTGCCACTGGCGCACCATACCCAAATAGCGGTTATTCAACGCCATAATTTTGATGGGCGTATCGTATTGCAAGCAGGTTGAAAGTTCCTGAATACACATCTGCACCGAACCTTCGCCCGTCACGCAAAATACTTCGCTATCGGGTTTGGCTTTTTTGATGCCCATTGCGTAAGGAATACCCACGCCCATGGTTCCCAAACCACCGGAATTGATCCAACGGCGTGGCTTGTCAAACTTGTAATACTGCGCCGCCCACATTTGATGCTGACCCACATCGGACGTGATGTAGGTATCGGTATCTTTGGTCATGTTCCAAAGCGTTTCGATCACGTACTGGGGCTTGATGATTTCGCCATTGCCCTTGTCGTAGCTCATACATTGGCGACTACGCCATTCTTCAATCGTGCTCCACCATGCAGCCAGCGCACCCGCATCGGGTTTGGTGGCGCTTTCTTTAATCATGGCGATCATTTCGTTCAACACTTCTTTCACATCGCCCACAATCGGAATATCCACGCGCACACGCTTGGAAATGCTGGAGGGGTCAATATCAATGTGAATGATCTTGCGCTCGTTTTGCGCAAAGTGTTTGGTGTTACCAATGACGCGATCATCAAAACGCGCACCAATGGCAAGCAACACATCACAATGCTGCATTGCACTATTGGCTTCAACCGTGCCGTGCATACCCAACATTCCGAGGAATTTAGGGTCGGTTCCGGGGTACGCGCCCAAGCCCATGAGGGTATTGGTACAGGGATAACCCAGCATATCCACCAGCGTGCGCAATTCATCCGACGCATTGCTCATCAACACACCGCCACCGGTGTAGATGTAGGGACGTTTGGCACTCAACAGCAACTGCAAAGCCTTGCGGATTTGTCCCCCATGCCCCTTGCGAACGGGGTTGTAGGAACGCATCTCAATACTTTCAGGGTAACCGTGATAAGCCACTTTCTTGAAAGAAACATCTTTCGGAATATCCACTACCACGGGGCCGGGGCGACCCGTGCGTGCGATATGGAAAGCCTTTTTCATGGTGACCGCCAAATCGCGTGCATCTTTCACCAAGAAATTGTGCTTCACGATGGGGCGGGTAATGCCCACGGTATCGCATTCCTGAAAAGCATCCAAGCCAATCGCATGGGTTGGAACTTGACCGGAAATGATCACCATCGGAATACTATCCATGTAGGCGGTTGCAATGCCTGTCACCGCATTGGTCAACCCGGGGCCGGATGTCACCAAGGCGACACCCACATTGCCCGTCGCCCGTGCGTAGCCGTCTGCGGCGTGAACCGCAGCTTGCTCATGGCGTACCAAAATGTGTTGGATGGTTTCTTGTTTGTAGAAAGCGTCGTAGATGTGCAACACTGCACCACCGGGGTAACCCCAGATGTACTCGACATTTTCGGCCTGAAGTGCCTTAACCAGCACTTCAGCGCCACGTAATTCTTGATTGGAATTTTCCATAACGAACCTTTGATGAACCTTTGTGAATTTCTCTGACGAAAAACCTTGGGTGCTCCTTCGCAGACACTTGTGGAGTCGCGTCGGAACTTAGGATTTTGGTCATAGGCGCAGGAAATCTTGCACCGAACCGAAATCCGTTTGCCTTTTTGTTTGCCTTTTGAATGCAGGTGGCATTATTGCACGGTCAATGCCATAATCCAAACTGCACCATTTCTTTAACTTTTTCATTTTTTCACTCTTGGCATCCGAGCGCGAACTATCCATTTTTCTGAAGAGCGTTGAAAAGCGTGCTTTCAAGCGTGCCCTCTACCATGTTCGTAATGACGAATCCGCCTTGGATATTGTGCAAGATAGCATGATGAAACTGGCGGAACACTACGGACATAAGCCGATTGAAGAGCTGCCCATGCTGTTTCAGCGCATCTTGTCCAACTGCACGTTGGACTGGTTTCGGCGTGCCAAAACGCAAAACGCTTTGTTTTCTAACATGGGTGATTTTGAATCCGCATCCGGCGATGAGGATTTTGATGTGCTAGAGCATCTTGTGAGCCATCAAAACGGTCAACAAAACGAAAGTGCGGAAACACACACCGAACGGGTACAAACCTTGCGAGAGATAGAAACTGAAATACAAAACCTGCCCTTACGTCAACGTGAAGCTTTTTTGATGCGTTATTGGGAGGATATGGATGTTGCGGAGACAGCAATCGCCATGGGTTGTTCACAAGGTAGCGTAAAGACGCACTGCTCTAGGGCGATTCAGTATTTGGCAAAATCCTTGGGTGCAAAAGGAATCAAACTATGAAAACTATGGATTTTGAAAAAATGGAAGACCGAATAGGCCGTGAGGTTGGATCGCGTCTGTCACAGGGATGCGATGATTTACCTTTTGACATTACCGAGCGCCTCAAGGCGGCACGCATGCAGGCACTCGCCAAACGCAAAGTAGAGACAGCACTGGTTGCTGGCGCGGGTGTTAACTCATCTCACTCCGGTGTTGCAAGCCTCTACATGGGGGATTCCGACAACCACGAACGCAATAGCATCTGGACACGACTGGGAATCTGGTTGCCCTTGGCCTTGTTTGTGGCGGGGTTGATTGGTATTCCCGCCGTTCAACAAGAGAATTATGCGTTGGAAGTTGCAAGTGTGGATTTGGAGTTGCTGGGTGATGATCTTCCTCCAGCGGCGTACACCGATCCGGGGTTTATTCACTTTTTGAATGCCCATCGCCATGCCGTCGAATAAATTATGCTGATGTTTTCTGTGGTTTCACGTATTGCACGCTACGGTTTGCTGCTGGGTTCTGTTTCTGCTGCAACCGTAGGTGGGATCGGTTTGTCTCTCTCTTTGCAAGTACAGGCTCAGCAACCCTTGCCGGCCACGATCGTGTCGCTTACTTCCAATCCGCGATGGAACGATTTGACAGAAACCCAGCGTAACATCCTCCATCCATTGGCTCCTATGTGGGATTCTTTGGAGGAGACACGCAAAAAAAAATGGCTGGCTGTCGCCCAAAGCTATCCAACACGCACCCCCGCAGAACAAAACAATATCCAGAGCCGTATGGCTGAATGGGCTGCACTCCCTCCCGCAGAACGGGAGAGCGCACGCCTCAATTTCAACGAAACCAAAAAACTCCCTCCCACACAACGGACTGCGGAATGGGAAGCCTATCAAAAACTATCCCCTGAAGAGAAAAAAGTATTGGCAGGCAAGGGCAATACCCGCCCCGTCGGTGCGGCTACGCCAGTGAGACCCGCAAGCTCTCCTAAAATCACGCCTGTACCGATTACCCGCCACAAACCGGCACAAGAAAAATCAGCGTCGCAGATGAAGCCGCGTATTCATCCGCATACCCTGTTACCGCTTACCCCTCTACCGCCTGCCAAACCAGTTCACAAAACACCCGCCGAACCTAGTAGCAAAGGTGCTGTGCAATGAGTGGGGTGAAAACCAACAATATTGCTTCAGTTCCTACATTGGGTCGCCGGATAGCCTCTTGGTTTTATGAAGGAATTTTGCTGTTTGGTGTCGGCTTTACCGTCATCCTGTTGCTGATTGCACTTGGGGCGATTTTGCAAATTGCGGTGAATGGTCACTTGCAGGTTGCGGTGCTGTTTATCATTTTTGGGATTTACTGCACTTGGTTCTGGTTCAAAGGGCAAACGCTTGCTATGCAAACATGGAGCATCCGCATCGTGGATGTAGAGGGGCGACCCATAACCCAATTCCGTGCCATAGGACGTTACTGCCTGAGTTATTTATGGATTGCGCCACCGCTGATTCTGTTATCGCCTTTCCAATTGGCGTTACCGGAAGTATTGGCGGCGGTGGTGGTTTGGATGGCGTTGTGGGCAATGTCCAGCCATCTTCATCCACAAAAGCAATTCTGGCACGATGCCCTCGCGGGAACGCGCTTGGTCTTGGCTGATGATGCCAATGGCTGAAACACCCCCCAAACGCCAAGGATTGAGCCGGATTCTTCATGCGGCAGGTTATTCATTGGCCGGATTGCGGGCAGGCTGGAATGAACCTGCTTTTCGCCAAGAAGCGATTGCATCCATCGTTCTCTTGCCGCTGGCCTTTTGGTTGGGGCATAACTGGGTTGAAACCGCTTTACTGTGCGCTGGCGTGGTACTGGTGATGATTGTGGAACTGCTCAATACCGCTGTAGAAGCTGCGATCGACCGTATCGGCCCCGAATGGCACGCACTTTCCAAACGCGCGAAAGATATGGGAAGTGCTGCCGTTCTACTCAGTTTATTGCTATGTGCCGGGATCTGGGGCGCTGCGTTGTACCAACGCTTGTTCTGAAGCGCGTTTACGTTCTGTACGCGCCATCCAAAGGCTGACCGCCACCACCACGATACTGACCACCAAAACAGTGAGGGTTGCTACCGCATTCACGCTCGGATTCAATCCCAAACGCGCCCGACTGAAAATGGTGATGGGCATGGTTGTTGACCCCGGGCCGGATAAGAATGCCGATAACACCACATCGTCCAATGACAGCGTAAACGTCAGCAACCACGCCGATCCAATGGCTTGCGCAATCAACGGCAACGTGACCCAAAAGAACACCTGCCAAGGGCGGCATCCCAAATCTTGGGCAGCTTCTTCCAGTTGGGGATTCATCTCCTGCAAGCGCGACTGCACCACCACGGTCGCATACGCCATGCCTAGCAGGGTATGACCCAGCCAAATGGTAACCAAGCCCCGATCGGGAAAGCCAAAGGCGCGTTGTACCGAAATCAACATCAGCAGCAGAGACAGCCCAATAATCACCTCCGGCATCACCAACGGTGAATTCACCATACCTGTGAACAAAGTGCGTCCGGGAAAGCGTTTGAATCGGGTCAGTACCACGGCCGCCATCGTGCCTAACACCACGGAAGAGCAAGCCGTTAAAAACGCGATTTTGAGCGAGAGTAAAAAGCCATCAATGAGTTCTTCATCTTCTGCCAATGCCGCGTACCATTGCAATGACCAACCTTCCCACACCGTGACAATAGGGCTGGAATTAAAGCTAAGAATAATCAGCGTAAAAATAGGTAAATACAAAAAAGTAAATACAGAGCCTATCCATATTATTCTCATGTACGCGCTCCCGCAGCATTTTCAGCTTGATACCGGTTGAATAAAGACATTGGCACGATAATGAGCAATATCATCACCACCGCCACGGCGGATGCCATAGGCCAATCGTTATTACTGAAAAATTCATCCCACAATACACGCCCGATCATCAATGTTTGAGGGCCACCCAATAATTCAGGAATCACAAATTCCCCTACGCAAGGAATAAAAACCAACATTGATCCCGCCACAATTCCACTTTTTGATAATGGAACCGTGATACGCCAGAAAGCCTGCCACGGTGTAGCCCCCAAATCTTGCGCTGCCTCTAAAAGGCGTAAATCCATTTTTACCAAGTTAGAATACAGCGGTAAAATCATAAATGGTATATAAGTATAAACCATCCCCAATATCAATGAAAATGGGGTATTCATCATCTTAATGGGTTCGGAAATAAAACCCAACCATAAAGCGATGTTATTAAAAACACCATTGTCTGCCAAGAGCATTTTCCACGCATAGACCCTTAATAAAAAAGATGTCCAAAACGGGAGCATCACCAGCATGAGTAATGCAGGGCGTTTTTCTGCCGGACTACGTGCTATAAAATACGCAAAGGGATACGCAACCACCAAACAAATCACCGTTGTTATTGCGGCAAATTGCAAGGAATTCAGGTAGGTTTTGATATACAAATCATCCTGAAGCAAGAAAAGATACGTGCTGAATTTCAAAGAAATGGTCAGCAGCCCTTCTTTCCAAACCACCAAATCCTTGAAAATCACATTTTCCATGTCCGAAATGCTGATTTTGAATACCACCAGAAATGGCATTAAGAAAAAAATCAGCAAAAACAGCATGGGTATACCAATCACAACCAGCCGACCCCCTGCACTGGTTAGCGTTTTCTGCATGTGCATGGTGTTTTACCTCGTTAAAACGACGACATCGCTACCACACCACCACACGTACACGCGGTTACCCCGCACCAAGTGGCTGGCATCGTGCCGTGCAGCATTGGTGTGGGTGACCTTGAGCAGCGCCTCCATACGGTCGTCTGCATCCCCCGTGCTGTCCAATTGAATATGGTAGCTGGTGAGATTACCAAGGTAGGCGACTTCCCGAATCACGCCTTGTGTGATGTTGTACCCTACCTCATGCAACGATTCACGCTCACTATCCAGCGGTGGCGTAGCGCGGAGCGATATTTTTTCTGGTCGCACCGCCACGGCTACCTTCATGCCCAGCGTCCCCGTGATGCCGTGATTCACGTAATGGCGGCATTCCGGCGATTCAATGACGACATGGTCGGCAGCATCTACCGTGATTTTGCCGTTGAGCAGATTGACGCTACCAATAAAATCCGCCACAAAGCGGCAATTCGGCGTTTCATAAACCTCAGCAGGTTCTCCGATTTGCAGAATTTTTCCGGCACTCATTACCCCGATGCGGGTTGCCATCACCATCGCTTCTTCTTGGTCGTGCGTCACCATCACGCAGGTGACCCCCACTTGTTGGATGATGTCCACCAGCTCCAGTTGAGTGCGTTGGCGGAGTTTGGCATCCAACGCGCCCAAGGGTTCATCCAGCAATAATAATTGCGGGCGTTTTGCCAAACTTCGTGCCAAGGCGACACGCTGCTGCTGTCCGCCTGAAAGTTGGTGTGGTTTGCGTTTGGCATAGGCTTTCAGTTGCACCAAATCCAGCATCTGCTCGACACGCTCCTCCATTTGCGGACGGGGCATTCCGTCCCGCTTCAAACCAAAGGCAATGTTTTCCCACACGTTGAGATGCGGAAACAGGGCGTAACTTTGGAACATCATATTGATGGGACGCTCGTAGGGTGCTAATCCGACAATATCTTTGCCCCCTAGCAAAATTTGCCCCGATGTCGGCTTTTCAAAACCCGCCAACATACGCAAAAGCGTCGATTTGCCACAACCCGAAGAACCCAACAGGGCAAAAATCTCCCCCTGTTGAATGTCCAACGATACGTCATCGACGGCAAATACGTCACCAAATTGTTTAATGACCTGTTTGATTTGTAAAAATGGCTTTTCCAATTTATCCCCCTCATCAAAGCCCTGTTTTGAAGCTGGTATAAACCCGTGTCATGGTGCGGCGTGTGTCACTATTCAAAGGTTTGGGTGGAATCATCGTCGCCATAATAGGAGATGATAAGAAAACAGTTGGATTATTCGCTACGTCGGGTTTTACCAATTTGCGTGATTCCTTATTCGGGTTGGCATAAAACACCTTGTTGGTGAGTGAGGCATGAACTTCAGGACGCAAAATGTAGTTAATCCACAAATGGGCGTTTTCAGGATGGGGGGCATCGGCTGGAATAACCATCGTATCAAACGACAAAATACTGCCGTTTTTAGGCACAAGCGCGACAATATCTTGCCCTGTTTTACCCACAATCGCACGTTGGCGGGCAATGTTAATATCCCCCGAATACCCAAAAACCAAGCAAATAGAACCGCCCGCCATATCGTTGATATAACCCGAGGAACTGAATAAAGTAATATAGGGGCGGATGGATTTCAGCAACATACTGGCATCGTGGTAGTCGGATTGCTTTCTGCTGAAGGGGTCACGCCCCAAATAATGCAATGCCGCAGGTAGCACTTCCGATGCGCTATCCAATACCGAAACGCCGCAGTTTTTGAATTTACTGATGTATTTCGGATCAAATAATAAATCCCACACATTTTCTGGCATCGGCATATTACCCAATGCCGCTTTGACTTTTCCCGTGTTGATGCCGATGGTCGAAAAACCCCATAACCAATCCACCATATATTGGTTATCGGGGTCTAGGGTGGCGAGTTGTTTTTGGATCTCGGGGTCTAGGTTTTTCAAATTGGGGAGGCGAGATTTATCGAGTTTGCTTAATAAATTGCCATCCATTTGCAATTTCGCCCACGCTGCACCGGGTACTACCACGTCATAACCTGTTTTCCCTGCGATTAATTTTGCATGGAGAATTTCATTGGCATCAACCGTGTCGTAACGGACTTTAATACCCGTTTCTTTTTCAAAATTGCGAATCGTATCTTCTGCAATGTAATCCGACCAGTTGTAGAGGTTAAGAATCTTTTCTTCCGCCGCTTGCACTGATGCCGACCAAGCAACCAGCCCGATAATGCCAGCCCGTACCAGACGTTGCACCCGCTTTGTAGTACCCAATTTCTTCTCCTGAAATCCTAGAACCCTGAAAAAGCGTAATGGTAACCCGTCGCGGGCTGGTTGCCCCTTGGCTTAATTTCCTGATTTAGCGGGTTTCGCCGATTTTTCTGATTTAGATTCCTTGGTATCTTTAGCGTCTTTCGCGTCTTTCGCGTCCTTGGTATCTTTGCTATGGTCTTGCTCGCGCTGCTTGAGGTATTGATCCAACGCTTTGAGGCGGTTGCGGGGTTTGAGCATTTCACGCGTCAGGGCTTGCGCTTCTTCAATTTCTTTCTTCGACATCACTTTGGTGATGCGGGTGCGGTTGGTAAACGCGGGGTTGTCTTTGGCGGCATCCACATCGTGCGACAGGTTGTACAAGGCATAGGCGGCGATACGATTGGTTTTTACCCCGTAGCCCGATTCGTACATGGCTCCCAAATTATTTTGTCCACCCGAATCACCCTGATCCACGGAAAGGCGAAACCATTTGATAGCTTCTTGGTAATCTTGTCGCACGCCTTGTCCGGTGGTGTACAAAATACCCAACTTGTACTGGGCTTTGGAATTGCCTTGTTGTGCTAGCGGTTTAAACTCCTTGGCTGCCAACGCAAAATCGCCCTTTTTGTAAGCGGCCTGCCCCTCTTTCAACCCCGCAAAAGCTCCGATAGGCTGCAAAGCGCAGGCGATACCGAGCGTCATCAGCAGGGTACGCAAAATGCGGGTGGGGTGGTGGTGTGTTTTTTGCATGGTGAACCTCTTGAGAAAATCTTTGACTATTCTTGGGTAATTCCTTGGGTCATTCTATAGATACACTCCACTATCTCGATTCTTAAAAACCTGAAAAAACCTTTTGAAACATGACTTACTGTGTTGCTATCAAACTGAATGCCGGATTGGTCTTCCTTTCCGATTCCCGTACCAATGCCGGATTGGATCAAATCAGCACCTTCCGCAAAATGATTGTTTACGAGAAAAAAGATGATCGTTTCATGGTGCTGCTCTCTGCGGGCAACCTCAGCATCTCGCAAGCGGTGCGGGAAATTTTGCAAGTCGAAAAACTCAAAGAGCGCGATGATGATGAAGGCATCACCATTTGGAATGCCAAAAGCATGTTTGATGCCGCCCGCGTGCTAGGCTCTGCCGTGCGCCGTGTGCATGAACGGGATGCGGCATCGCTGCAACGGGCGGGTGTCGATTTCAACGTCTCTTTGATTTTTGGTGGACAAATCAAAGGTGAAGGGATGCGCTTGTTCCAAGTGTATTCTGCGGGCAACTTCATTGAAGCAACCCCTGAAACGCCTTATTTCCAAGTCGGTGAATCAAAATACGGCAAACCGGTGCTTGACCGCGTTATCACACCGGATACTCCATTGGATGAAGCCGCTAAATGCGCCTTGGTGTCAATGGATTCCACTTTGAAATCGAATTTATCGGTTGGCTTGCCGTTGGATTTGGTGGTGTACGAAACCGATCAGTTCCACACCGATCGCATTGTGTGCATCGACGAAAAAAATCCCTACTTCAAAATGCTGCACGATAGCTGGGGCGTGAAACTGCGCGAAGTGTTCGACAGCATCGAAGACCCCCAATGGGATGGCGGCGCAACCGAAGTACCGTTGATGGTTGGCTCGAACCGCAGCCTGCCTTTGAAAAAAATCGCTAACCCCAATGAGCGTTTAATTTGACCAATCGACCAACACCCCGACTAGAACTCCTCGGCATCACCAAGGCTTATCCGGGTGTGGTGGCGAATAGCGATGTATCGCTGACCCTTGCGGCGGGTGAAATTCACGCCGTGCTGGGGGAAAACGGTGCGGGTAAATCCACGCTGATGAAAATCATCTACGGCGCGGTGCAACCCGACTCGGGCACGATTCGCATCGACGGCAACGCAGTAGAAATACGCAATCCGCACATGGCGCGGGCGCTGGGCATTGGTATGGTGTTTCAGCATTTCAATTTGTTTGACACCATGACGGTCGCCGAAAATGTGTGGCTGGGCTTGGAAGGCCAAACGCTGGAGCAGGTCACCCAAAGCATTGTCGAGCGTGCCACCGAATACGGGCTGGATATTGATCCCCAACGCCCCATTCATACCTTGAGCGTGGGCGAAATGCAGCGGGTGGAAATCATCCGCGCTCTGCTCACACGCCCTTCGGTATTGATTTTGGATGAACCGACTTCGGTACTCACCCCGCAGGCCGTCGAAAAACTGTTTGTGGTGCTGCGCAAGCTCGCCCATGAAGGATGCAGCATTCTTTACATCAGCCACAAGTTGCACGAAATTCGTTCGCTGTGTACCGCCTGCACCGTGTTGCGCGGCGGCAAAGTGACGGGGGTTTGCAATCCGCAGGAAGAAAGCAACGCCTCGCTCTCCCGCTTCATGATTGGAGCCGAGCCGCCCAAACTGGAACGCACCGCCAAGTCAGCGGGTTCGGTGGTGATGACGGTACGTGCTTTGAGCATGGAAAAAGAAGACCAATTCGGCGTGGATTTGGATGATATTCATCTCGATTTGCACGCGGGTGAGATTCTGGGCATTGCTGGCGTATCGGGCAACGGGCAAAAAGAATTGCTCTTGGCGCTTTCCGGTGAAAACGTGAATGCCCCGCGTGACAGCATCCAGTTGTGCGAATGGGGTGCGCAGGGTGGTATTGATTTATCGCCCTTGCATCCGGGTGAACGGCGCAAATTGGGGCTGCATTTTGTCCCTGAAGACCGTTTAGGTCGGGGCGCAGTGCCGACATTGGGTTTGGCGCACAATTTATTGCTCACCCGCACCGATGCCGTGACCATGCCCCACTGGGGTGGCGGTTGGTTGCGTTTGCGGCATCTGAAAGAACATGCCCAGCGTTTGATTGCGCAATTCAACGTCAAAACCCACGGCCCACAAGCGGCAGCGCGTTCGCTATCGGGTGGGAATTTGCAAAAATTCATTGTGGGGCGCGAGGTGGAAGCCAAACCCAAACTGCTCATCCTCTCGCAGCCGACATGGGGCGTGGATGTGGGTGCAGCCGCGCAAATTCGGGCAGAAATTCTGGCGTTGCGCGATCAAGGTTGTGCGATTTTGGTGGTGAGCGAGGAGCTGGAAGAATTGTTTGAAATCTGTGATCGACTCCACGTTATTTCCAGCGGAAAATTATCGCCTTCGCTGCCGATTGAAGCGGCAACCGTGGAACAAATTGGTGAATGGATGAGTGGATTATGGAATCGTACTTAAAACTAGAAACCCGACCCCACCCTTCCCACTTTTGGACGTATGCCGCACCGATTTTGGCACTGGTCATCACGGTATTGATGGGCGTGGCACTTTTTATGCTGCTCGGCAAAGACCCCGTGCGGGGCTTGCAAGTCTTCTTCTGGGAACCGATTAAAAGCAGCTATGCCATCGGCGAATTGCTCATCAAAGCCACGCCGCTGCTGCTGATTGCGCTGGGGCTGGCGGTGTGCTTTCGTTCCAATGTGTGGAATATCGGGGCAGAAGGGCAATATATCCTTGGGGCGATTGCCGCCAGCGGTGTCGCACTGATGGCGGATAAAAATACCGGCGGCTGGATTGTGTTGGCGATTCTGCTGGCAGGCATTATGGGCGGCATGGTGTGGGCGGGGATTACAGCCTTGCTGCGCGATAAATTCAACGCCAATGAAATTTTGGTGAGTTTGATGCTGGTCTACGTGGCGGTGCAGGTACTGAATTACCTCGTTTACGGCCCGTGGAAAGACCCCGCTGGTTACAACTTCCCGCAAACCCGTAGTTTCGATGCCGTGACCCGTATTCCGCGTTTGATGGAAGGGTCGCGCGTCAATATCGGCGTGCTGTTGGGCTTGCTGGGCGTGGGCGGAGTGTGGATTTTTCTGTTCCGCACCCGTGCTGGTTTTGCCCAACAAGTGGGTGGACTCGCACCCGCTGCGGCGCGTTATGCGGGATTTTCGGCACGTACCAGCCTCTGGACGGCCTTGTTGCTTTCGGGCGGATTAGCCGGTTTAGCCGGATCGTTGGAAGTCGCCGGCCCCCTCGGTCAGCTCACGCCCTACGTGCCAGCGGGCTACGGATTTGCCGCCATCATCGTGGCGTTCGTGGGACGTTTGCATCCGGTGGGTATGGTGCTTTCCGCCATTTTGATGAGCATGTTTTATATCGGCGGCGAATTGGCGCAATCACGTTTAGGCTTACCTAAATCGCTCACGGGCGTGTTTCAAGGGCTGCTGCTGTTCTCGCTGCTGGTGTGCGATACGCTGGTGAATTATCGGCTGCGGTGGATGGC
>CALMCD010000061.1 GCA_937863075.1 uncultured Rhodoferax sp.
GCTATGAATAAAGTAGCACTATACGCCCATTCTGTAAGCCTTATCGTCGGGTTTGGCATCAAAAAGACGGAGATTTTGCACCCCTTGGATTTGTCGATTGCCGCGCAGCGTTGGACGAGCATCGTCGGGCCGAATGGAGCGGGAAAATCGACGCTGTTGAAATGTCTGGCGGGCGTTGTGCCGCATGGTGGAAGCGTGGCGTTGTTCGATGAGCCGCTGCTTTCCATCCCGCCGCGCACCCGCGCCCGCTGGTTGGCGTGGCTGGGGCAAAACGAAGCCTCGGCGGACGATTTAACCGTGTGGGATGTGGCGATGCTCGGGCGATTGCCGCACCAAGCGTGGCTCGCGCCGCCCAGTGTTGCCGATTGCACCGCCGTAGAAAACGCCCTGAAATCCACCCAAGCATGGGATTGGCGTGCGCGTCCGCTGGGGCAGCTCAGTGGCGGCGAACGTCAGCGGGTGCTTTTGGCGCGGGCGTTGGCGGTGGAAGCAAAAGTGCTGCTGATGGATGAGCCACTCGCCAATCTCGACCCGCCGCACCAAGCCGATTGGATTAACGTGGTGCAAAATTTGGTCGCGCACGGCACGACGGTGGTGAGCGTACTGCACGAAATCGGCATCGCCCTGCATTCGGACGAGCTGGTCATCATGGCGCAAGGAAAAATTCAACACCAAGGCGCAAGCCACGCCCCCACCACGCACCGCGCTTTAGAAACCGTGTTTGATAACCGGATTCATATTCTCCCGCTGGAGGTGGAAGGGCAGCAAGAATGGGTGGCAGTGCCGAGGGTTACCTAAAAAATAAAAGCCATATACACTTGCGCTATCCCACTTCACTCCCTTGTTGTAAAGGAGAAAACCATGACCGCTACCACCGTTTTTATCAATAACCGCAGCCAAGCGATTCGGCTTCCTGCGGCATTGCGACTGCCCGATAACATCAAGCGCGTGGATATTCGCGCACGCGGATGTGAACGGGTGATTGCGCCGCTTGGTCACACTTGGGATAGTTTTTTTCTGGGTGATCTCGAAGTTGCCAATGACTTTATGGAAACCCGCGCCAGTCAAGAGCAGCCAGAACGGGAGGCCTTTTGATGCTGCGCTATTTGCTGGATACCAATATCGTTATCTACGTTATTAAAAACAAGCCTCTATCGGTGCTTGAAACATTTAACCAAAACGCTGGACACATGGCGATTTCCAGCATCACGCTGGCGGAATTGCTGCATGGTGCAGAAAAAAGCAATGCTCCCGCGCGTTCATTGGCGGCAGTAGAGGATTTTTGCAGTCGCCTCGAAGTATTGCCTTACGGTGCAAAAGCCGCGCAACACTATGGAAACATTCGCAGCACACTGGAAAAATGCGGAAAAACCATTGGCATCAACGATCTTCACATCGCCGCCCATGCCCGTAGCGAAGGGCTTATTTTGGTCACCAACAACCTGCGCGAATTTGAGCGCGTAGAAGCGTTGCGGGTGGCTAATTGGGTCGAAAACAACTAAGGAAAACCCCCATGCAAATCGAAACTCCCCCCACTGAAAAACCCTACGACAAAGCCGAAGGCGAGCGACGCGGCATTGTGATTGTCAATACGGGCGATGGCAAAGGCAAAAGCACCGCCGCCTTCGGACTCGCGCTGCGGGCGCATGGGCGCGGTAAAGCGGTGAAGGTTTTTCAGTTCATGAAAGTGCCTTCGGCGCGGTTTGGCGAGCATCGGATGTTCGAGCAAATCGGGCTGCCCATCGTCGGATTGGGCGATGGCTTTAGCTGGAAAAGTCAGGATTTGGAACATTCCGCCCAGCTTGCGCGTGACGGTTGGCAAAAAGCCAAAGCCGCGATTAGGAGTGGCGATTTTTTCATGGTGACGCTGGACGAAATCACCTACCCGCTCATCTACGGTTGGATGCCGTTGGAAGATGTGGTGGAAACGTTGAAAAATCGTCCGAACCATGTGCATGTGGTGCTGACGGGGCGGCGTTGCCCCGAAGAAATCATCGCCATTGCCGATACGGTCACGGAAATGAAAATGATCAAACACGCGTTTCAAGCGGGCATTCCTGCCCAACGGGGGATTGAAGATTGAACGCCGCTCCACCGAATGCCGATTTCAGTGCCGACCAACGTGACGGCATTTACCGCGCCATTTTCGAGCGCCGCGATATGCGCCATTTCACCAGCGGTAGCACGGTTGCGCCCGAAACCATGCGCCGTCTGCTGACTGCTGCACACCACGCGCCCAGCGTCGGCTTTATGCAGCCGTGGCGTTTTATTCGGATTAGCACCACCGCGCTGCGTGAACAACTCTATGCGTTGGTTGAAGAAGAACGCATCCTTACCGCCCAAGCGCTGGGTGAGCGCACCGATGAATTTATGCGCCTGAAAGTCGAAGGCATCCGTGAAGCCGCTGAAATCTGGGTCGTGGCGCTGGCGGATGGGCGCGAAAAGCACATCTTTGGTCGCCGAACTTTGCCGCATTTGGATTTAGCCTCTGCCGCGTGTGCGATTCAAAATCTGTGGCTCGCAGCGCGGGCGGAAGGGTTAGGCGTGGGCTGGGTGTCGTTATTCGATCCGGTCGCGCTGGGGCAACTCCTGCATCTACCGGAAGGGGCGCAGCCGATTGCGATTTTGTGCATCGGCCCCGTTCCCGCGTTTTACGATGAACCCATGTTGCAGCAAGAGCGTTGGGCGCAGCGTTGCCCGCTGGACGATTTGCTGTTTGAAGACCATTGGGGAAACGGTTTAGGTCGGGGGATTTAGTAAGGCTTCAAACGCTTCCAGCGGCAACGGCTTACCGAAAAAGTAACCCTGATAGGCGTGGCAACCCTCGTTGGCGAGGCAATCGCGCTGCTCCTGCGTCTCCACCCCCTCGGCGATCACCGATAAACCCATGCTTTCCGCCAACGCAATAATGGTGCGGGCGATGGTGGCATCATTGGGGTCGGTCAGCAAATCGCGGACAAAGGATTGATCGATTTTGAGTTGATCCAAGGGCAAACGCTTCAAATACGACAGCGATGAATAGCCGGTTCCAAAATCGTCCAACGCAAAGCCGATACCATGCGCTTTCAACGCCGTCATTTTGGCGATGACTTCTTCCACATTGTCCAGTAACAGGCTCTCCGTCATTTCGATTTTGAGCCGTTCGGGGTTGATTTGGGTTTGTTGCAGGACGGTGAGTACATCCTGCACAAAATCGGGCTGCCGAAGCTGCACGGCACTGACGTTCACGGAGATACTCAAATGGGCTTTATCGGGCTGATCTTTCCAAATCGCCAACTGCTTGCACGCCGACTCCAACACCCAATGACCCAGCGGCGCAATCAAGCCCGTTTCTTCAGCCAACGGAATGAACACAGCGGGCGATAACAGACCATGTTCGGGGTGATTCCAGCGCACCAAGACTTCGGCACTGGTGATATGCCCCTTGCTATCGACCTGCGGTTGGAAATACAGACAAAACTCCCGTTCGGGCAGACCGCGCCGCAAGTCTGCCTCCAGCGTTGCCCGTGCTTTGATATTGGCCTGCATTTGGGGGTCGAAGAAGCACAGGGTGTTGCGCCCTGCGGCTTTCGATTCGTACATGGCTAAGTCAGCACGCTTCATCAAATCATCGACTGAATCTTGCTGCTCACCCAATAGGGTGATCCCGACACTGGCGGTGGAATGGTAGGGTTGCTGCTCGCCCAGCGCGTAGGGTTGATTGAGTGATAAAAGAATTTTGCGCCCAATGGCATCGGCTTGGGCGACGGCTTCATGCACTGTTTTGCTCAAATCTTCCAGCAGAATGACGAACTCATCGCCCCCCAAACGTGCCACGGTATCGCTTTCTCGCACGCAACTGCTGAGGCGATGGGCGACCTCCTTCAACAAACAATCGCCTTTATCGTGACCCAACGTATCGTTGAGCATCTTGAAATTATCCAAGTCAATAAACAGCAAAGCACCCAGCCGATGGGTACGCCAGCTCACCACCAGCGATTGTTCCAAGCGATTCAACAACAAACGCCGATTCGGTAGCAAGGTCAGCGGGTCGTAAAACGCCAGTTGTTTCACTTCGTCTTCGGCGGCTTTGCGCAGGGTGATGTCGATGAGCGATGCCACATACTGCGTCACCTCTCCGGCGGTATTTTTCACGGCGGTGATGGTGAGCCACTGCGGATAGGTTTCACCATTTTTACGCCGATTCCACACCTCGCCCTGCCAAGAACCGTTTTCGTACAGTTTCTGCCACATCATGACGTAGAAATCTGCCTCGTGCTGACCGGATTGCAGCAAGCGGATATTGCGTCCGATGGCCTCCTCAGCCGTATAGCCTGTAATGCGGGTAAAGGATTGGTTGACGCGCAAAATCATCTTCTGGGCATCGGTCACCACCATGCCTTCTTGCGATTCAAAGGCGGTGGCGGCGATGCGCAATTGTTGTTCGACCTCTTGGCGCTCGGTGATGTCGCGCACCAGCATACTGCGCATGGTCGATTCGCCCTTGCCGTTGAATACCGAGGAAGATACTTCACACGGAAAACGCCGACCTTCTTTGTCGATAAACGTGAGTTCCCCGCGAAACCATCCCATTTGGCTGCATTGCATTTGCGCCAATGCCAACCGTTGATCCACCGTATCGACGATATTTTCAACCCGTATGCGACGAAATTCTGCCGCGCTATAACCCAACATACGCTGCGCTTCGGGGTTGACGGTCAAAATTTCCCCGCTCATGGTGGTGAGTAGGGCGGCATCCAAATTGTTATTAAAAAAGGCACGGAACAAGGTTTCACTGTCTTGCAAATCCGCTTCGGCTTGCTTGCGTTGGCTGATGTCTTGGGCGTTGATTTGTAACACGGTCTCGCCCGTTACGGGGTCGAGCATCGGGCGCACATCCAAATCGTACCAATGGTCGCCCTGCAAGGTGTGTAATTCCACTTCCGCTTGGTATTTGCGCTGTAGGAAGATCTGCTTCCACGCGATTTCGGCCTGCGCTGAGTCCACAAACATCGCGGAAAAATCATCCTGCCGCTCGAAGGCGTTGACACTGCCAAAATGCTGCACCCCCGCCGGATTGCGCATCACCACACTGCCATCGGCAATGCGGAATAACGCGATCACCAAAGGCGTTTGCTGCATCGCTTCCACCCCCCGTAGGATGAAGGGGTCGGGCGATTTCATGATGTGCAGCACTTCGTACAAAATTGCACGGTGACCTTCGGGCAGGGTGATTCCCACCGAATGAATATGGACCGTCGTGGGCTGTCCTTTGGGGTAGAGTGTCCATTGCTCACTCCCGCAGCGTCCTACGATGTGTTCATCCATGTGCGCTTGATTGCGGATGATGGTGCTGGGCGAGAGGTCAGAAAAATCACGCGCCAAAAAGTCTTCCAGCGAAGACGCATTCCAAAATTCCAGCCCCGCCTGATTCGACCACCGCATTTGCTTGCCCGTTAAATCGAAGACCCACATCGGCGTATCTGTCCACTCCAATGCAGCGAGCGCAGTCCACGGTAAAACAGCGGGTGAAGGGGAAGAAGCGGAGGTAGGCATGGAGCGGGATCGTATTATCCAGCCCGCATTATCCCGCTAAAGAAGCCTGCGCTTTCTCCAGAACCTGAATAACAGAAGCGCGTTGCTGAACAGCCGCAAACCACTGCGCCAACTTGGGGATAGCCGTATCCAACACCGGTTTGTGATACGCCTTGGAAAGCAAACCCACATACCAAAACGATAGCACGAGAGAGGCATCCGCCAATGTAAACGACTCTCCCAGTAAGTACGGGGTCGGCGCAACGTGGGATTCCAGCAGTGCCATCAACTCATGCAGTTTATCCACTTCGGCGGCGGCAAAGGCGGGGTCGCTTGCACGGCCGTCGGACAATCCAAAATACAGCGTACTCAACTGCGGCCCCAAATACAAATCATGAAAGCGCGAAATCCAACGGCTACGCGCCCGTCCTTCGGGGGTTGAAGGCAATAAAGCGGGCTGGGGGTAACGGTCTTCCAGATACTCCACAATCACTTCGGATTCGCCGATGCCAAAGTCCCCATCTTGTAAAAAAGGAAATTTACCCAAAGGATTCAATGCCAAAAATTCCGGCGACTTCGGGTAAGCCGATGTCAGCGCGGGGGCATCGAACACCAAACCTTTTTCCAACAAGGCGATGGTGACCTTGGCACTGTAGTGGCTGTGGGGAAATTGAAAGAGTTTCATGGTTGAATCGCTCCGGTTATTGATACAACACAAGAATAGCATGACCCTGATATGAACCTGATATGACTCTGATACCAACCTTTATCACTATCCTCACTGCACTGTACATTGACCGCCGCTTGGGTGAGCCGCATACACGCTTGCATCCCGTGGTGTGGATGGGCAATCTGCTAGGGGTTGCCGGCGGTTTTCTGCAACGCCACACCCACCCACAACCCGAAGTGCGTGATTGGAAGTCTTTTTGCCTTGGAACCTTTATTTGGTGTATGTTAGCAGCTACGTTTTATGTAGCATACTGGCAATTAGAAAAGCTCTTGGAACACACTTTATTGCCGCCGCTTAGTCTGCCGTGGTGGGCTGCGGCGGTTTTGATGGGATTCTTCTTAAAGCCGCTTTTTGCGTGGACGATGTTGCGCCGTGAGGTGGAAGCCGTTGAAACTTCGTTACAAGAATCATTAGAAACAGGACGTAATCGCCTGCGCTTTTTAGTGAGCCGCGATGTCACCCAGTTAAGCGATGTGCAAGTGCGGGAAAGTGCCATCGAAACCTTTGCCGAAAATTTGAACGATTCGGTGATCGCGCCGCTGTTTTGGTTCGCGCTGCTGGGCTTACCCGGTGCGGCGTTGTTCCGATTCGCCAATACCGCCGATGCCATGTGGGGCTATAACGGCCTCTACAAGGGTCAAAATTGGGCATGGGCGGGCAAATGGGCGGCGCGGGTGGACGATGTGCTGGGTTATCTTCCGGCACGTATCACCGCGCTGTGGCTGTGGTGGGCAGCAGGACGCAATTTTTCGCTGAAACAACTGCGTGCCGAAGCCACCAAAACCCCATCGCCCAACAGTGGCTGGCCGATGGCGGCGATGGCGCTGGGCTTGGGCGTGCGCCTTGCCAAGCCCGATGGTTACGTGCTGAATCCCGAAGGCCGATCCGCTGAATCGGACGATGTGGCGCGTGCGGTCGGATTTTTTCGATGATGAATCAACGCATTCACGGCGCGGCCAATGAAACAGGGCTGGCGCTCTTTGATTTTTCGACCAATGCCAACGCCTGCGGCGCGTGTCCGCCCGCGCTGCAAGCCGTGCAAAACGCCGATGCCGCGCATTACCCCGATTTCACCTACACCGCGCTGCGCAAGGCGTTGGCGGATTTTCATGGTGTGGCGGTCGAACGCATGGTGCTTGCCGGAAGTGCCAGCGAATTTATTTTTCGCATCACGTCATTCATAGCGTTCACGGCACGGACGACGCAGCAAAGGAAAAAATCCGTGTGGATTCCCCGCCACGCTTACGGTGACTACGCCCATGCCGCCCATGCGTGGGGTTTGGAGCGCGTGACCGACATCCGCACCGCCGATTTAGTCTGGGCGTGCGAACCGTCCAGCCCCCTCGGACAAGCGCACGCCGAATGGTCGTATTCGCCCGCCGCGACCGTGGTTTTGGATTGCGCTTATGCCCCGCTGCGCTTATCGGGTCAGCCGTCGTTGAATGCGGAGGGGCTGCAAAGCGTGTGGCAACTGTATTCACCGAACAAAGCCCTCGGACTCACCGGCATCCGCGCCGCTTATGCGATTGCACCACGCGGGGCAGAGTCCACCGTGGTCGAATTGAATGCGTTAGCACCCTCATGGGTCGTCGGGTCACACGGCGTGGCGATGCTCATGGCGTGGACACAATCGTCCACCCAAAATTGGCTCGCCCAGACTTTGCCGATTTTGCGGGAATGGAAAGAACGCCAAATCACGCTCTTAAAAAACCACGGCTGGATGTGCGAACCGAGCGATGCGAATTTCTTTTGCGCCAAGCCACCCGCAGAGGTCACGGTTGAAACGCTGTGCCACGATTGGCGATCACACGGCATCCAATTACGCAACGCGGCATCGTTTGACTTGGCGGGCTGGGTGCGGCTGGGTGTGCGCGAGCCGTTGGCGCAGGCGGCTTTGTGTGTCAAAATGACGCACTGAGAAAATGACGTACTGAGAATGTATTGGCGGATAACGATACGATTTTGCTCTCGCACCCCAACACCAGCGCACAGCCTTTGATTGTGGTCAACCGGATTTGAACCAATTTTTGTGACCGTCAGCGTGGGACAAATCCAAACCCTGCAACTGCCACCCCAGCCCAAGCTCCCCCGTTACCCTATTCCCGTCTTTCGCATAGGACGGCTGGGGGTGGATCGCCGATACCAAGGCAAGGGGGGCATAGGGCAGCATCTCATGGCATCAACCGCTGTGCTTGTATTTACCCATCAACAGTTTCAAAATTTGAACATGACCTTCCCCCCCCCCCCCCCCCACCACCACCCCCCCCCCCCCCTAACCCCAACCCTTCGCCCCG
>CALMCD010000062.1 GCA_937863075.1 uncultured Rhodoferax sp.
TTTGCCGAATCCAAATTGATTGTGATTTGGGGCAGCAATCCCATCACCAGCAATTTGCACTTTTGGCGCTACGCCCAAATCGCCAAACGCAACGGCGCAAAGCTGATTTGTATTGACCCGCGCCGCAGCGAAACGGCGGAAAAGTGCCACGAACACATCCAACTTCTCCCCGGAACGGATGCCGCATTGGCGTTGGCATTGATGCACGAACTGATTCAGAATGACTGGTTAGATCACGATTACATTCAAAATCACACCCAAGGCTGGGAGGCGTTGCGCGAGCGTGCCTTGGAATGGACACCCGAACGTGCCGCAGCGGTTTGTGGAATTTCGATAGCACAGATTCAAGCACTGGCGCGGGATTACGGCACTTCGATGCAAAAAGGCGAACCCGCCGCCATCCGTTTGAATTATGGAATGCAGCGCACGCGCGGCGGTGGCAATGCGGTGCGGGCGGTGGCGTGTTTGCCGGCATTGATTGGTGCGTGGCGCAATCGGGCGGGTGGATTATTACTTTCCAGTTCGAGCAATTTCCCCGTAAACCGCGCCGCGCTGCAACGCCCCGATTTACTCGGTAACCGCACGCCCCGCACCATCAATATGGCGACGATTGGGCATGATTTATTGCACAGTCATATCGAAGCGCTTATCGTGTACAACAGCAACCCCGTAGCGATTGCGCCCGAATCCGCCCAAGTGGTAAAAGGTTTTGCGCGGGAAGATTTATTTACCGTGGTATTGGAACATTTTCAAACCGATACCGCCGATTATGCCGATTACATCCTTCCCGCCACCACGCAATTAGAGCATTGGGATGTGCATTTAAGCTACGGTCATACCGATGTTTTATTAAATCGCCCCGCCATTGCCCCGCTGGGTGAGGCCAAACCGAACACGCAAATTTTCCGCGAATTAGCCACACACATGGGTTTTGCCGCTATCAATAATGCGTGTTTTACCGAATCGGACGACAGTTTATGCCGCGTAGCGTTCGACGATAAAGTTAATTTTGATACTTTATTGGAACAAGGCTTTGCGCATTTATCTTTACCCGATGCGCCGTTTGCGCAAGGTAATTTCCCCACACCTTCCGGTAAATGCGAATTGGTAAGCGATTGCGTGGGTTTACCGGATTACATCCCCAATTACGAAGGCGTGGGTGAAAATCCAAAATACCCGCTTGCCATGATTTCGCCACCCGCGCGGAATTTCTTGAATTCCTCTTTTGTGAATGTGGCGAGTTTGCAGGCAATGGAACGCGAGCCGTTCATCGAAATAAACCCCGTCGATGCCCAGCCACGCGGTATTAACGACGGTGACACGGTAAAAGTTTTCAACGCACGCGGCGAATATATCTGCAAAGCCCACGTCACCGAACGCGCCCGCAGCGGTGTGGTGGTGGGTTTAAGCGTGTGGTGGAGAAAACTCGGAATAAACGGCACGAATGTGAACGAATTAACCAGCCAAAACCTCACCGATATGGGCGCAGCGCCCGTGTTTTATGACTGTGGGGTGGAGGTGGCGGTTTCTACCGCACCACCGCCCGTTTAACCAACACCGCCGTGGAATCGACCGAGCCGCCGTTGATAACATTAGCGTAATTGCGTTCTTTCAAAAATTGCTGCGCCATGCCTGAACGCGCACCGGAGCGGCAATACACCACAATCTGCCGTGCGGTATCGGGCGCAATCTCTTGAAAGCGCAGCGGCAAAATAGGGAGCGGCACGTTAATCGCGCCCTCCACATAGCCCGATGCAAATTCTTCCGGCGAACGCACATCAATCAGCAAGACATCGCCTTCAATCGGGGTTGCGGGGGTGGATGAGAACATACTGTTAAACCAATTCATCGTTATTTTTCCTAAAAAATAGTATTCTTCCATAAGGTAGCATACCTATCGTTCTTATCGCGTCGATCATAGAGCAGACGCTTGAAAGATGCTATTTTCGTGAAAATTACCCATGCGCAAAAACCCTATTCCCGAGAGCCGTGAAAAACTAGCGCATCGTCTGATTGCGATCATCACCCGACTGTATCAAGGCGATCCATTTGAGTCCAAAGCATTGGCGCAGGAGTTTGGTGTGGATGTGCGCACGATACAACGCGATGTGAATGAGCGTCTTGCACATCTTCCTATTCAGAAGAAAAATGGGTGCTATGTGTTAGACCCATCGTATCTGGGTAGACTCACATTCCAAGAAATGGAACGCTTTGCTATTCTTTCAGGCGTTGGTGGACTTTTCCCCGAATTAGGTAAAGTATTTTTAGAGAAATTATTTTCATCGCTTCACCGAGAATCTTCTCAAAATATATGGCTTGTGATGGGGCATGATTATGAGGATTTACGCCCTTATCGCAATAATTTTCATATTTTAGAAAAAGCCATTATTCATACCTATGGGGTAAATTTCCGCTATACCAAAAGTAACGGAAATGTTCAGATACAAGAAAATGTAGAGCCTTATAAATTAGTCAATCAAAAAGGAATATGGTATTTGGTAGCATGGCATGAAGACCGCTTCAAAGCATTTTCCATTTCTCGTATTGACGCGCCGATGTTGAGTGAAACCCCTTTCATCCCCAGATCGGGCGTGGAGGAGGCACTGAAGCAAAGCGATGGTATTTGGTTAGGGCGTAAACGAGAGCGTATTCTGATTCGGGTAGACAAGGCGGCGGCGTTATTTTTTCGGCGGCGAAAGTTGCTTCCTAATCAGAACATTGAGCAGGAACGCGAGGATGGGTCTCTTTTGGTTTCTACCGATGCAGCGCATCCCGATGAGGTGCTTCCTATCTTTCGCTATTGGATACCGCATGTACAAATTTTGGAGCCACTCACCATGCAGCAAGCACTAGAAGATGGATTACAGGCGTATCTAAAACAAAAAACGACGCAAAACGACATAACCTGTCATTAG
>CALMCD010000063.1 GCA_937863075.1 uncultured Rhodoferax sp.
TGAATACCCTCATCCAGCCCACCCAAGCAACGGGGAACTTGGTTGTTCACTTCGACAATCACTTTTTTCGCTTTGCGGCAGTAGTCGGGGGTGATGGAACAGCTCGTGGAAAAATTGAAAAAGCCATTCGCATCCATCGGCGCGACCTGCACCACGACCACATCCACATCGGAATACGAGGACACATTGCGCGAACCTTGGTGGTAGGACAGGGGGATGTAGCTAACCAGCCCACGCTCACCATTTTTGCGCCCGAGGCCGGAAAAATGCCAGTCGTTCCAAATAAACGATTCGCCCATCGGGTCGGCTTCCACGCATTTCAGGGGCTTGGCACGGGTCGTGGTGATGAGGGTGACATCGCGCAAATCATTTTTACGCAGCGCCAGTGCGGCATCGACCGCCTCCACGTTCTGGGCAAACTCGCCCATGAAAACGGCATCGCCCGACTGAATGAGCGCGGCAGCCTGTTCAGCGGTTCCCAGTTTTTGCTGGTAGAGGTGGGAAAGGTGTTGTTGGTTTTGTTTCATGTGTGTCATCCAATGGTGTAGTTGTGTGGTGGTGTTCTACGCTGTTGTAGGGAGAAACCCTGATGATTGTAGATTCTGATTTAAGAAATCGCTAATCCACGCTTCCCACAATCAAGCCATCTAAAAACGGTATTTTGTGAAGGAGATGGAACATGCAAAACCTGAAAAAGTCAATGCAAAAATGGATGCAAATCGCAGCCCTGACAACCCTCAGCGTAGCCAGCAGCTTGGCAACCGCGCACCCTTTGCTGGACGCATACCGCGCCCAAGCCAAAGCGGAAAATCCAGCGTTTAAGGATTTTTCTGCGGCTGCGGGGCAAAAGCTCTACGGAACCAAAACGGGGGAATTGGCATGTTCCAGTTGCCATACCGATTCGCCGCTGTCGGCAGGCAAACACGCCAAAACCGGCAAAGCGATTGAACCACTCGCCCCCGCTGCCAATGCCCAGCGTTTTACCGATTCTGCCAAGGTTGAAAAATGGTTCAAACGCAACTGCAACGATGTATTGAGCCGCGCCTGCACCACCCAAGAAAAGGGCGATTTCTTGGCATATGTGTTATCGGTCAAGTAATCTGGTAATCCGGTGAAGTAAGGAGATTTCTATGAAAAAGATAGCACTACTTGCAGTATCTACGCTGCTTTTGGCGGTATCCATGACTGCAAATGCCAAATACAACGGCGAAGAACGCGGTCGCCCTGTGATGCCCGCCACAGTGAATCCCACCTTCCAGCAAGAATGCGCGGGTTGCCATGTGGCGTATGCGCCCGGGTTGCTGCCTGCTGCATCGTGGACGAAAGTCATGGGTGGTTTGGATAAGCATTTTGGGGTTGATGCCTCGCTTTCTGCGGCTGAAAATAAAACCATTACCGACTTTTTGGTGAAAAACGCTTCCACCCGCTGGACGGCAAAAACCGCACCGCTGCGTATTACCGAAACGGCATGGTTCAAAGCCAAGCACGATAGCCGCGAAATCAGCCCCGATGTATGGAAACGCCCTGCGGTGAAAGGTGCTTTCAACTGCTCCGCCTGTCACGGTGGCGCGGATAAGGGCGATTTCAGCGAGCGCAA
>CALMCD010000064.1 GCA_937863075.1 uncultured Rhodoferax sp.
CACCCAGTTCAACGGGCTGCGATTTCACGGTCATGCTCGCGGGGTCAAACACCCACACCGCCGAACCCTTGCCACTTGTGCCATGTTCTTTCAGCGCACTGGTCGGCAGCTTGATAACCCCTTCGGCAACTTTTGCCCCACGCGGCTGCACGGTAACGGTCGCGCCCAAGGGTGGTGGATTGTCTTTTAACGCCACCTTGACCGTAAACGTGCGCGTGACGGCATCGGCACTGGCGGCAACTTCCCGCACTGTTCCTTCACGCACATCGGCTGAACCCCATACCCGTACTGCGGCGGGCGCTCCTACCTTCATAGCAGCAATTTGATTTTCAGGAACGGAAATAACCGCATCCCGCACCCCATCTTGTGCGATACGCACCACGGGCGAACCCGCAGCAACCACTTGCCCGACCTCGGCTTCGACTGCCGTCACCACGCCCGCCACATCCGCAATTAAAGTGGTGTAAGCCGCCTGATTGCCCTGTGCCGAGGCTTGGGCTTGAACTTGATCAAACTGGCTTTGTGCGGCTTTGAGCGTGGCCTCGCGCCGCTCTAATTCCGCCGCACTAATGAAGTTTTGTTCCCGCAGCCCTTTGTAACGCTTGTATTCTGCCGCTGCCAAATCCAAATTGGTTCGCGCCGATTGCACCTGCGATTGGGCGGCTTGGGCGGCAAGTTGGTAATCTTGGGCATCAATCCGCGCTAACACCTGCCCCGCGTGGACATGTTGCCCCAATTCGACCGTGCGCTGCACGATTTTGCCTGCCACGCGAAAACCGAGGCGGGATTCGACACGGGCGCGGACATCGCCGGAAAATTCCTGCCCCGATTGCAGGTTTTCTGCCCCGATGGTGAGGAGCTTGACCGCGCGAATCGGCTCCTCGGTCGGCGTGGGTTTAGAACACGCTCCTAGCAACAAGCCAGAAGCCAGCACTGCCGCAAGGGGCAGCATGGAAGGGAAAGGAAAAGAGAACGATTTGGCAGACATACAGCTCCAACACGATGATTTCAACGACTAACCAGTTAATGACTAACTGGTTAGTAATTTAGACGAAATCGCGGGAACTGTCAAATGCCGAGTGCGATGGGGTCGGAACGGCTTAGTAACGGCTTAGTATTGGTAAACGCCGCGTTTGGTTTTACGACCCAAATGACCCGCAGCGACCATTTCGCGCAGCAAGGGGCAGGGGCGGTATTTGCTGTCGCCGAATTCGGACAAATACACTTCCATCACCGCTAAACACACGTCCAAACCAATCATGTCCGCCAACGCCAAGGGGCCGATGGGTTGGTTGCAGCCGAGTTTCATGCCGGCATCAATATCTTCGGGGGTGGCGATGCCTTCGGCGAGTACAAAAAATGCCTCGTTAATCATCGGAACCAAAATACGGTTTACCACAAAGCCGGGGGCATTTTTCACGGTGATGGGCGATTTACCCAGCGCTTTGGCCATCGCTTGCACGGCATCGTGCGTGGCATCGCTGGTTTGCAGGCCGCGAATAATTTCGACCAGCGCCATCATCGGCACGGGGTTGAAAAAGTGCATACCGATGAATTTATCGGCACGGCTGGTAATCGCCGCCAGCTTGGTGATGGAGATCGAGGAGGTGTTGGAAGCGATGATGACTTCAGGCTCGACCAACGCATCAATTTGCTTGAGGATTTTGACTTTCAGGTCGTAATTCTCAGTAGCGGCTTCGATCACCAGTTGCGAGCCTTGGAGGTCATCGTAATTCGTGCTGCCTTTGATGCGTGCCAACGCCGCTTCTTTATCCGCAGCGGTGATTTTTTCTTTTTTCAGCAGACGATCCAAGCTACCGCTCACGGTGGCAATGCCTTTGGCGACGGCGGCATCGGAAATATCAATCATCACCACGTTGATGCCCGATGTAGCGCAGGCTTGGGCGATGCCGTTGCCCATTGTGCCCGCACCAATGATGCCGACGCTGGTGATGGAAGGGGTTGTTGTGTTGCTCATACGGAAGACTCCTGAGGTTGTTTGGCTCTGAAAAGAGCGGGGATTTTGGTCTTGGATTTGCTACTGGATGCGGTACTGCGAAGGGTCTGTTTATCGATCACTTCCCACGAAGGGCGGGATTCGGATTCGCTCACATTCGGTTCGTAGGGTTTGCTGAAGAACGGGTCGGACAACGCGGCACTGGGTCGGCTGTATTCGCGTTCACGCTCACGTTCACGGCGAGGGGGGGGCGTGTAACTCAGGGTTTCGATCGTGATTTTGGTTTTCACCAGCTTTTCGATCTCGGAAACCAAACGCGCCTCGTTATTGCCACCGACAAAACTCACCGCCAAGCCCGAAGCACCTGCCCGCCCTGTACGCCCAATGCGGTGGATGTAATCTTCGGCGTTATAGGGAATGTCCATGTTGAACACAGCGGGAACGTCTTTAATATCCAGCCCACGCGCGGCGACATCGGTACAAATCAGCAAATCGACTTCACCTTTTTTGAAGGCATCCAATGCTTTCAGGCGTTCATCTTGGCTTTTATCACCGTGAAGGGCGGCGGTTTTCAAGCCATCGCGCTCCAACGCCCGCGCCAGCCGTCCGCAGCCCAGTTTGCTATTCACAAAAACAAACGCCTGCCGAATGCCGCGTGTGCGCAAAATTTGGTGCAGTGCAAGGCGTTTATCGTCATCCGATACGGTGTAAAACCGCTGTTCCACCGTAGAAGCGGCGGCATTGGCACGCGCTACTTCAATCGTCACCGGATTTTGCAGATAGCTGCTAGCGAGCTTTTTAATTTCTGGCGAGAAGGTCGCGCTAAAGAGTAAAGTGGTGCGCTGTTGCGGTAGGTACGACAAAATGCGCTGCAAATCGGGCAGGAAGCCAATATCCAGCATCCGGTCGGCTTCATCCAGCACCACGTATTCGACTTGGTTCAGCACCGCGCTTTTCGCTTCGATGTGATCCAGCAAACGCCCCGGAGTCGCCACCAGCACCTCTACGCCCAGTTTGAGTTCTGCAATTTGGGGTTTGATGTCCATGCCGCCAAATACCACCGCGCTGCGCAGATGGGTATATTTGGCATACAGCTTGACCTGCTGCGCGACCTGATCCGCCAACTCGCGCGTGGGCAGTAGTACCAACGCCCGCACGGGATGGCGAGCGGGAGAGGTGGATGTGTTTTCGTGTTTCAGCAAACGGTGCAGCAGCGGCAGGGAAAACGCGGCGGTTTTCCCCGTTCCAGTCTGTGCAGCGCCCATCACATCCTGCCCCGTCATCACCACGGGGATGGCCTGTGCCTGAATGGGGGTCATAGAGTCGTAGCCCATTTCAGCCACGGCACGCGCCAAAGGCGCTGCCAATTGCAATTGGGCAAAGGGAGCGGGGATCGGGGTCGAAGATTGTTCAGTCATGTATCCGTATTATCCCTTAACCGCGTTGTAACGGGGGTTTGCTCACGCTTTGGGCAAAGTAACTCCGACTTGCCCTTGGTATTTTCCGCCACGATCTTTGTAGCTGACTTCGCATACATCGTCTTTATCGCTTTCAAAGAATAGGACTTGCGCACACCCTTCGCCCGCATAAATTTTGGCGGGTAGCGGTGTGGTGTTGGAAAATTCCAGCGTCACATACCCTTCCCATTCCGGTTCAAAAGGGGTGACGTTCACGATAATGCCGCAGCGGGCATAGGTACTTTTACCCAAGCAAATCGTCAGCACATTGCGTGGAATGCGGAAGTATTCCATCGTCCGCGCCAAGGCAAAGCTATTGGGCGGGATGATGCAGACATCGCTGTGGAAATCGACAAAACTTTTTTCGTCAAAATTCTTCGGGTCAACCACGGTGCTGTGGATGTTGGTAAACACCTTGAACTCAGGGGCGCAGCGAATATCGTAGCCGTAGCTGCTGGTTCCGTAACTGACAATTTTTTGACCGTCACGCTGGCGGATTTGCCCGGGCTCAAACGGCTCAATCATGCCGTGCTTTTGTGCCATCTGGCGAATCCATTTGTCGCTTTTAATACTCATATTGGATGCTCACGTACTCGTAAAAGTTTTTTTCTGAATTGGATTCAAGTGGATGCAAGTGGATTCGATTGTAAGCAGCGAAAATCACAGCACTATGAAAAACCATGCCCTACTCTTTCCCCTTTTAACCCTTGTGGTAGCACTGGCTGCTTGTTCTGAAAAAACGCCCACCAACACCCCAGCCGGAGCCGCATCAGCAATGGGGGCAGCGGTCGAGGATGATTACCGCGCTCCCTCCCCCGCTCGTCCCACCACCTTAACGGCAACCCCCAAACCCACGAGTCAATGTTCTATCGACATGGTGAACTACACCGTCGCTGCGCCCAGTAACACGATAGTCGATAAAACCCGCCTCAAACTACAAGGCTGGGCGGCGGATGCGACGCAAGGCATTGTGCCGCGTCAGGTGTATGTCGAAATCGAAGGAAGCCAAAAAATGTGGGCGCGTGCCGTCATCGGCATCGATCGCCCCGATGTGGTCACGCATTTCAATAAACCCGAACTCGGCAAAGCGGGTTGGAGTGCCTTTATCAACCTCAGCACCTTGCCCGCTGGAAAGTACACCCTGCACATTGTGCAAATTCTGCCCGACAATTCCGAAACCCTGTGCAACCCGCAGCGCACGCTGACGCTACCGTAATCAGGTAGTAGGAAACCAGCCTTTGGTCATTACCTGCTCCATCGTCCAAGGGCAGGTTTCAGGAAAGATGGCGGCACTTAAACCGGTTTCTTTAGCCGCCATTGACACGGCATCGCGGTACGCAATCCGTATCCATTTTTCATCCGACAATTTGGGGCGGAGGCTGGGTATGTCTTCTAAGCGATCTTCGATGGATTCACGCTGATCCCGAATCGTGCGTAGCCAGCTATTTCCACGAAAATTCGGTTGAAATTCCCACTTCAGCAAGTGCATCAACAACACTGCCATGCGGCTTGCAATTTCGCGCTGTTCGCTTTTTCCCACGTCTTCAATCTCCTCGGCGATATGCGCCCAATCTAAATGCTGAAACTGCCCTGCACGTATCAGTGCCACTTGCTCGTGCGCCCATGCCACGATGTCGGTTTCGTAACAGGTGATGCTATTTGCTATTCCATTCATCATTACCTCCATTTCACGCCTAAACCATTCTTAGACCTATTATCACGGCACACGGTGATGCCAATACCGCTGCTGCTGAACGCGCCAGCATATGGGGTTATCGGTATTTTGATCCCCTGTCCATGATTGCCAAATCATCGCGCCGCAGTGGGGTGAATCCAGCACGGTGATGGGGCGTTGTTGCAGCCGTTCGGTGACGGGGGGGGCGGGATGCCCGTAGCGGTTGCGGTATCCGGCTTGAATCATTCCCCAACGCGGTGCAACGGCATCCAAAAATTCCGCGCTGCTGGATGTTTTACTGCCGTGGTGTGGAATCAGCAACACATCTGCCTTCAACTGCGTGGGGCGGGTTTGAACTAAATGCGCTTCTTGTTCCTTCTCAATATCTCCCGTTAAGAGCGCGGTTTGCAAACCGTTGCTAATCCGCAGCACGCACGAGAGGGGGTTGGATTTTTTATTGCGTTCGTAATCCTCGGCTTCGGGGTGCAATATCTCAAAATGCACGCCGTCCCACGCCCAATGCTGTCCAGCTTGGCAACGCTCTAACGGGGGCGCATTGGCGGGGAGCGCGTCGGGAGTGGCGGAAGTCAGCAGCGTCACATGGGGCTGCATGGCGAAAACCGCACCCGATCCGCCCACATGGTCGCTATCGCGGTGGCTTAATACGACACGATCCAGCCGCACATTCAAGGCTTGCAGCAGCGGTACGATAACGCGGTGTCCGGCATCGTTTTCCGTGCTGTAGCGCGGCCCCGTGTCGTACAACAGGGCATGATTCGTCGTGCGCACCAGTACCGCATTGCCTTGACCCACATCGGGCGCGAGGATTTCAAACGCTCCCGCAGGTGGTAACGGCGCTTGCCACAGCAGCACGGGCAGCAGCAGGGGAATGCCGCAAACACGCATCGTCCACGACCACGGCAACACCATCACCACCCCGCCCAGTACGCCCAACGCGCCCAACCACCACGGCGGAATCGCTACCGTCCAAGTCGCCCACGACAACGCAGCCAGCCATTGCAGATACACCATCAGCACGGAACTGGCATGGGCAGCCAGCTCCCACAGCGGTGGAATCAACACGCCCAGCATCGCCAACGGTGTGACCAGCAACGTAATCCACGGAATAGCCAGTGCATTCGCCAGCAGCCCTACCAGCGAAACTTGCCCGAACAAAATCAACGTCAAGGGCGTGAGTGCCACCGTAATCACCCACTGTTCACGCAAATGGGACACGATAGGGTTTTTGATATCCGCCCCATGATTCGCGCCCGAATCGCTGGCAAATAACACGCCCACCGCGACAAAACTCAACCAAAATCCGGCCTGCAACAACGCCCACGGATCGCGCAACACCACCGCCACGCACGCCAATATCCACACCGCTACCCACGGCCAGCGCAAACCCGCCAAGCGCAACAACACAACGGTTGCCAACATGATGCAAGTGCGCTGCGCCGGAACGCCCCAGCCCGAAAACAACGCATACGCCACCGCCAACACCACACCGCCCAGCAAAGCCGCGTTGGTTGCCGGAAACGCCAAACACAATCGCCCCGAACGCCGCCACAACCATCCGACCACGCCCACCGAGAACCACGCGAACATGGTGATATGCAAACCAGAAATCGCCACCAAATGCGCTACACCTGTCGCGCGAAAAACGTTCCAATCGGCGCGGTCGATGGCGGCTTGGTCGCCCAACACCAGCGCGGCAATCAAACCGACCAAACCCGCTTGCCCGTTGGCAGAAAACGCCGACAGTTGCCGATAAATGCGGTCACGCACCAGTTGACGGGCAAGGGCGATGGGGTAGCGTCCTGTTTGCTCCAAGCGCTGCGGCGGTGGGTCTTTGCTTCCGGTGCGGACGTAGCCCGTGGCCTGCACGCCTTGTTCCCACAGCCACAATTCATAATCAAACCCATGCGGATTGCGTGCGCCGTGCGGGGCTTTCACGCGAATCAGCATCGACCAACGCTCACCCGCTTGCAGTGGAGGCGGGTTTTTATCGTACCAACCGATGTCGAGCAAAGGTGGTAATTCCTTTTCTATTGCTATTTCAGTTTCTACTTTTTCTAATTGCAAACGAAATCGAATCCCCGATTCATTGCGCTGCGGCAAACTCGCTACCACGCCCGTCACCCAGATATTGCGCCCTTCTAATGCAGGATTGAGCGTATTTTCCGCATAAACCACCGAACGCCATCCCACTAACCCAAATCCTAAAATAGCAAAAATAATACTGGAAATAATGCCGTAAATAATACTATAAATAATCGTATTTACTATCTTTTTATGAGCTATGGGTGCAGATAGAGCAAGCGTTAGCAGAATAAGCAGCGTAAAAATCGAAAAGCCGACCATGAACGTATACGATTTTTCCTCCCACAACGCCACCTGCTGCAATTGCAACACCGTACCCAGCAAAAAAAACCCGCCGAAGCGGGTTGGAGATAAAAGCAAGGTGAACCTATTTCAGTATCTTTGCATTATTTCTGCGAAAGAACCCAAGCGGTTAATTTCTTGGCTTCGGCTTCGGTCACGTTGTTCGGTGGCATGGGCGTTGGCCCCCACGTACCGGAACCACCTTTGATAATTTTAGTGGCGAGCATATCGGCGGCTTTTTTGTCACCCGCATATTTTTTGGCTACATCTTTGTACGATGGGCCTACAACCTTTTTATCCACCGCATGGCAAGCCAAGCAACCTTTGGATTTCACCAAAGCGTCATCCGCAGAAGCGGTTTTATCTGCTTTGGCGGCTTTCTTGTCCTCAGCTTTGCTGGCAGGAGCTACAGGGGCTGAGGCTTTTTTGTCGTCCGCTTTAGCAGCAGGTTTCTTATCCTCAGCCTTGCTAGCGGTTGCTACAGGTTTGGAAGCAGCCGATGCAGGTGCAGCAGGCGTTGCAGCCGAATTCGATGCTTTTTTATCGCCGAACGGTGCGCCGTTGACGGTCAAACCAGCTTCTGAGAATTTGGCAGAAGTTTTATCGCCAAAACCGTTCACACGGGCTTTCAAATCGTTCCAGTCTTTGAAATTGCCTTTTTTGCGCTCATCAATGACGCGCTTGGAAATCGCGGGGCCGATGCCTTTCACGCTATCCAATTCGGCTTCATTGGCGGTGTTCACATCGACCGCTGCAAACGCAACCACTGCGTACAGCAGGGTGAGGAACATTAAAAAATTTTTCCACATGATTCAAATCCTTTCAAGATTCAGGTTGCAGCAAAAAAGCACACAAAAGCACACAACACTGGTTGCTTAATGCGTCAGGTGTGCAAAGCGTTGACAGGGGTGGGCTGTGCCGATGCAAATGCGAGCAACTCCCCCAGCAAATCGTTGGCAATAACCACGCTGTCTTTATACCCTTCGCAATCAATCAAAAAATTGTAACGATACTCTTCCGCACACACCGTAATCACCTGCAAAGCCATGCGGTATTTGGTTTTATTGGTTTTGAAAGGGGTATTAGAAATTAACTCCTCCAGCAGCCGATGCAGTTTATGGCTATGCGAATAAGCACCATACGTGCTACGTGTTGCTAAAAGAAACTTTATCAACATTTCTAACATTTGTTGATAATGAAAACAGTGGAGCGAACAATCCTGAATCGTGGTTTTTTCCAATAAGTCGATATTCACGGCGTGCTGCCATGCTTTTCCGGCTAGATTATTGGCATTCTCAAAATGTTGAAATTGTTCGCTATACGACATTTTAATTCCCCAAAGCGTTGACATACGCCCGTACACCTTGTTCCACGCTGGAAAATACATGGTCGCACCCCGTGCCGCGCAAACGGGTTAAATCGGCTTGCGTGTAGCTTTGGTATTTGCCCCGCAGCGCATCGGGGAAGGGGATGTATTCAATCATGCCAGCGGCTACGGCATCGTCCAATGTCAGCGGATTTTCGCCCGCCTTTTCACGCAGGGTATTGACTACGGTGATGGCAATATCATTAAATGGTTGCGCCCGCCCTGTGCCGAGGTTGTAAATACCGCTGATATGAGGATTATCAAAAAACCACAAATTCACGGCAACCACATCATCAATAAACACAAAATCGCGCATTTGTCCGCCTGCCGGATAACCGCCGTATTCACCGAATAATTTGACTTTGCCTTCTTTTTGGTATTGGTGAAATTGGTGAAACGCCACGCTTGCCATGCGGCCTTTATGCTGCTCACGCGGGCCGTACACATTAAAATACCGAAAACCTACTACCTGATAATGCGGATGCGGTAAGGCGATGCGGCGCATCACTTGGTCAAATAATAATTTGGAATAGCCGTAGACATTCAGCGGCAGTTCAAAACGCGGGTCTTCGCTGAAGGTGTTGGAGCCGCCATACGTTGCCGCCGAGGAAGCGTAGAGCAAGCGCGAACCCTGTTTTTGGCAAGCCTCAAACAAGCGGCAAGTGAGCGTGTAATTGTTCGCCATCATGTACTTGCCGTCTTGCTCCATTGTGTCGCTGCACGCGCCTTCGTGGAAAACGGCTTCGACTTTGCCGTAAGCGCCTTGGGCGAAGGCGGTGTAAAACGTGTCGGCATCCACGTAATCGGCAATGCGCAAATCCGCGATATTGCGAAATTTATCGCCTTGCTTGAGGTCATCTACCGCAATGATGTTATCCATGCCACGCGCATTCAAGCCCTTGATGATGTTGCTACCAATAAAACCAGCCGCGCCGGTTACTACGATTCGGGTCATATGTGTGTCCAATTTCTCAATGTTGAGCGATAACGGAATTTTAGGGGTGTGATGCGTCACCACGGTATGGTATTTTTAATACCTCTTGAAATCTTGCTAACTTGGAGCAACTTTATGGAAACCGGAAAAATTGTGACTTGGATTGACCAAGTACAACCCCTGCTCGTGGCCTTTGGCTTGAAGCTGATTGGTGCGATTGCCGTATTTATCATCGGGCGGTGGCTGATTCACCGTGTAACCAATCTCATTGGCGCGGGCATGACACGCCAAAAAATCGACCCCACCGTACAGCGTTACTTGGTGAGCTTTATTAGCGTTGCCTTGAATATCACGCTGGTGGTGGCGATTTTGGGTTACTTTGGGGTGGAAACCACATCGTTTGCTGCTTTGGTAGCGGGCGCGGGTGTGGCGATTGGCGCGGCGTGGAGCGGTTTGCTCGGCAATTTCGCATCCGGCATCTTCTTGCTGGTGCTGCGCCCGTACCAAGTCGGTGATTACGTTTCCATTGGCGGTGTGGAAGGTACGGTGTTGGAGCTGGGTTTGTTTGGAACCACCATCAACACACCGGACAATGTGAAAACCATCGTGGGCAACGGCAAAATCATGGGCAATGACATCAAAAACTTCACGGCAAACCCTTATCGCCGTGTTGATTTGGTCGCGCAGTTGGCAGGTAGTGCCGATGTGCATAAGGCGGTTGCATTGCTCAGTGCTGCGGTTGCCAAAGTACCCAATGTGACATCCGACCCGGGTGTAGTCGTTGAGATTTTGGAATTTACGCCGTTTGGCCCCAAATTGGCGGTGCGTCCATCGTGCCACACCAACGATTATTGGCAAGTGTATTTTGATACCAACAAAACCATTGCCGAGACCTTGGGTGCAGCCGGATTCCCCGTAGCAACCAATCCCGTGACGGTTTACACCCCTGTTTGAAACAGTCCTGCAAGCCCATTCAGCGCGTGGGCTTGCCACAATGCAATCACCAGCAGCGTGCAACCGGCTGCAATGATGTCATCGAGCAAAATGTAAAAACCGACCTTCTGCCACGCGCGGGGGTCGTTTTGCAAGTCAAGGCGATCACATAAACGATCCGCCCACGCAACGGGGCCGAGTTTGATCGAATCAAAAAACCGGAACAGGACAAACGCCGCGAATTGTCCCCAAAATCCGGTGGGCATCACCAGCAACAAAATCAGCCAGATCGCCACAATTTCATCCCACACAATGCTGCCGGGGTCGGGCGTATCCATGTGCTGGGCGGTCACGCTACACGCCCACCAGCCCAGCGGCAACGACACCAGCAGCACCAGTCCCCAGAGCCAATCATTCATCCACGGCGAAAGCAGCACAAACACCAGCCAACCCCACAGCGTGCCTGCCGTACCCGGCGCACCCCGCACCAAACCCGACCCAAAGCCCAGTGCAATCCAGTGCGCAGGGTGGGAACACAGAAAGCGTAAATCCAAACGAAACCATTCTTGAGACATAGTGCAATGCGTGACGAGAGCCAAAAGCCGATAGCTTACCGCCCTTTTGCCCCCCACCCACCACGAAGGAAGAATCGAAAAATACTTAATACCAAAATAGAATTAAGTATTACAATGGATTCGTTCCCGCCGTTCGCAACCCATTCACAACCCGTTCAAGCTACTTAGGAGGCTTCATGAAACCGCGCAATCAACTCCTTATCATCGATCCGCAAAACGATTTTTGCGACATTCCCCACGCCGCGCTCCCCGTAGCGGGTGCTATGGCGGATATGGAACGCATTGCTGACTTGATTACGCACGGTCGGCATCACCATGCCTTGCATTCGATTACGGTAACGCTGGATTCCCACCCCGCGCTGGCGATTGAGCGCCCGGGTTTTTGGCTGACCCGTAGCGGAGATGCGGTTACACCGTTTACCGTTATTCACCATGCCGCCGTGCAAGCGGGTGAGTTTCAGCCGCGCCAGCCGCAGCAACGGGAATACGTGCTGCAATACCTGCAAGCGCTGGAGGCGGGCGGTAAATACCAGCTCATGATTTGGCCTGCGCACTGCATTCTGGGAACATGGGGACACGCCATGCCGACCGTGGTGAGCGATGCCCTCTACCAATGGGAATTGGCAACGCAAACGCCCGTGCAAAAAGTGTTGAAAGGGTTGCATCCACTCACCGAGCAATACAGCGCCATCCGCGCCGAAGTGCCATTACCGAACGAGGTGCAAACCCATACCAACCAAGGGCTGGTGGATTCGGTCATCCCGCCAGAACACGGCTATTTGCTGGTAACGGGCGAGGCCAGCAGCCACTGCGTGCGGGCGACGTTGATGGACATTTTGCCCTCCATCCCCCCCGAACGCCGTGCGCAAGTGCTGGTGATAACCGACTGCATGAGTCCGGTAACTGGTTTTGAAGCGCAAACCGCCCAATTTTTTGACGACTGCCGTCGCCTCGGTCTGCAAACACTAACGGCTGCCCAAGCCAAGGAGTTACTCCATGCCGATTATTAAAAGCCTGCTGGAAACCGATTTATACAAATTCACCATGTGGCAGCCGATGCTCAATGGTATGCAGGAAAATCAGGCGCGGTATGAATTTGTGTGCCGTAATCGCCCCGAATTTCCATTAAGTGAATTAGCCGATGAAGTGAATGCCGAGCTGGATTATCTCTGCACCCTGCGTTTCACCGAAGACGAGTTACATTATCTCGGCAGCCTGCGCTATATCAAGCGGAGTTTTGTGGATTTTTTACGGATTTTCCAATTCCAGCGCCAGAATATCAAAGTGTATGCCGAAGGGGATGTGCTGCGTATTACCGCGCAGGGTTCTCAAATCCATGTTATGGGTTTTGAAATTTACGTGTTGGCGATTGTGAATGAATTGTATTTCCGTCGCCTTTCTCGCCAAAATCCCCATATCAACCCCTTGAAAAAAGGGCGTGCTTTATTGTCGGAAAAAATTAATCTCCTGCAAAACACGCTGCTTCGGCAAAATGCCCACGATTTGAAAGGGTATCCATTTATCTTTTTTGAATTTGGGGTACGCCGCCGTTTTTCGGGAGAATGGCAAGAAGAAGTGGTGCGCACACTGGCCAATGAATTACCCGATTCGTTCAAAGGAACGAGCAATGTATATCTGGCAAAAAAATTCAATTTAACGCCCGTTGGAACGATGGCGCATGAATACCTGCAAACCTTTCAAGCCATGCGCGGGGTACAGTTGCGCTATTTTCAAAAAGTGGCATTGGATAAATGGGTGCAAGAATACCGAGGCGATTTGGGTATTGCGCTCACCGATGTCGTTGGCATGGATGCGTTTTTAGCCGATTTCGATTTATTCTTCGCCAAGTTATTCGACGGTTTACGCCACGATAGCGGTGACCCTATCGAATGGGGTGAAAAAGCACTGGCACATTATGCCAAATTAGGAATTGAACCTTCCACCAAGCGGCTGGTATTTTCGGATGGTTTGGATATACCCACAGCACTGCGTTTGCATGAATACTTTATGCACCGTGTGCCAACGGGTTTCGGCATTGGCACGAATTTGAGTAATGATGTCGGGTTCACCCCGTTAAATATCGTGATGAAACTCATCGACTGCAACGGACAACCCACCGCCAAATTATCCGATTCTCCGGGTAAAACCCTGTGTGAAAATCCTGTTTTTTTGCATTATTTACGTCAGGTTTTTGAAAAATGAACCCTCCCACTTCTTTCCACGCCGCCGTTTGCATCGGTCGGTTTCAGCCTTTGCATGAAGGGCATTTGGCGATGATTCGCGCTACGCTGGCGGCTGCACCGATTGGTGTGGTGGTCGTGGGGTCGGCGTTTCGGGCGCGGAGTCCTAAAAATCCGTTTACATGGCAGGAACGTGCATCCATGCTGAATAATGCGCTCTCGAAAGAGGAGCAATCACGCATTCGCATTTTGCCGATTCGGGATTATTACAACACCCCACGCTGGGCGCAGGCGGTGCAAGAAGGCGTGGCGAAGTTAGTGGGCGCGGGGTCGATTGCGCTCATTGGGCATTTGAAGGATGCCAGTAGCCATTATTTGCATCATTTTCCGGATTGGAATTTTTTGCCGATGGATCGCCATTTGCCAGTCGATGCCACGCCCATCCGCGATGCCTATTTTGCAGAAACGCCACTGCCCACCGAATGGCTGCCCGCCACCACGTTGGAATTTTTGCGGATGTGGGCGCAGCAACCGGAATTTGCTGCTCTACGCCAAGAATGGGAAATGCTGCGCGACTACCGTAAAGCGTGGGAAGCTGCACCGTATCCGCCAATCTTCTCGACCGTTGATGCCGTGGTGACCTGTCAGGGGCATGTGTTACTCATTCGGCGGGGTCGCGCTCCCGGGAAAGGCTTGTGGGCGCTTCCGGGTGGGTTTGTCGAGCCTGCCGAAACGCTGTACCACTCCGCCGTGCGGGAGTTACAAGAAGAAACGAATCTATCCGTAACACCCGATACGCTGCACCGCAGCTTACGCGCCGTGAAAGTATTCGATCATCCTGACCGCAGCCAACGCGGACGCACCATCACACACGCCCATTATTTTGAATTAGATCAATTAGATCAATTAGATCAACCACTTCCAGCAATTGAAGCAGGGGATGATGCCGCACAAGCGCAATGGATTCCTATCACTAAATTGCCCATGATGGAATCGGGTTTTATGGATGATCATTTCCACATTTTGGGTACTTTTTTGCACGGCATTCGATATATCATGGAAGCCTAAAACGAAAATCGAATGAGGAGACATCATGGTAGATGCAGTGTTTGCCAAAACCCCGAAGGGAGCAGATGAACTGATCGTCAAAACGGGTGACTTAACCCCCCGTATGCGCTGGGTGCTGATTTTGATCGATGGAAAACGCACCATTTCTGAATTGCGTAACATGATGCCAGCCGACGACCTCCTGCATACCCTTGGTATGCTGGAGGAAGATGGTTACATCGTTTTGGTGGATGCCGAACACCCTGCGCCGGCGCTTGCAGCCAAAGGCACGGTGATCAAAAAGGCGACTTCGACGGAGCCTCCCGATATTTTGGCGTTTACGCCCCTGCCCACCACGCCAGACCCCACGCGCCTCTTGCACACACGCAACTTTATGGCGAATACGTTGAAGACCTTTATTGGTATGGTAGGTATTTCTTCACTGCTGGAACGTATTGAGAAAGCCAAAACCCAAGCCGAATTACGCGCATTGTTTCATGAGTGGTATCACACCATCGTCACGTCACGCGATGGTCGGCGGGAGGCCGAAGCACTACGCGCCAAGTTGCTGCAAATCATTTAGCCCATTCACTTTACCTGTCCACATTAGGTTACAAAAATCTTCTGCTCTAAAAAGCCACCGATGCAAAATGTGTGGTTCATTTTTCAGGAGATTTTCATGATGAACCGTCGTACCACGCTGACTAATTGGGCTTCTCTTGTGCTGTGTAGCACGCTCAGCGTACCGACTTGGGCAGTGGCTGCGGGAGATGAAAGCAGTGCTGGCGTAAGAGAAGCCTTGGCCAAGGGCGCAGAATTTGCGGTCAGCGAATTGGGACATCCGGGGGGGTTTGCCAACAATGAAAAAGTGCGCATCCCCCTCCCCGAATCCCTTAAAAAAGCCGAAGGTTTTGCACGCCAGTTGGGTTTTAGCAAACAAACCGATGATTTCATTCTTGCCATGAACCGCGCGGCGGAAATGGCGGTGGTCGAGGCAAAACCCATTTTGATTCAATCCATCAAACAAATGGGCGTTCGTGATGCGGTTGAAATCGTTACCGGTTCATCCGATGCTGCCACCCAGTATTTACGACGCACTACGTCAGACGACATCGCCGCACGCTTCTTACCCATCGTTAAACAATCCACCTCCAAGGTCGAATTGGCGCAAAAATACCAAAAATTCGTGGGGGGCGCAGCCAAATTGGGCTTGGTCAATGAGAAAGAAGTCGACTTGGACAACCACATCACCCGCAAAGCGATGGATGGGGTTTTTCTCATGGTAGCCGAGCAAGAAAAACGCATCCGCAAAGACCCCATCGGAGCCGGTAGTGCGCTTTTGGGTCGGGTATTTGGAAACCGTTGATAAAGGGAAAACCCCTGTATCAAACGCCCTTCACTGCGTGGCATTGTTTCTACAATCTGATCTTGTGTGCTAACTAACTTTCAGGAGTATTACAGATGAATCATCAAATGGATCGTCGTTCAGTTATTAAAAACGCGGGTATTGCTGGGATTCTGGCTGTGGGTGCGGCTCCGGCTGTTCACGCACAGGCGGCGCTTCGCTGGCGTTTGGCTTCCAGCTTCCCCAAGTCGTTGGATACCATTTTTGGTGCTGCTGAAGTTTTCGCCCAAAAAGTGAGTGAAATGTCGGGCGGCAAATTCACTATCTCGGTTCATGCGGGCGGTGAGTTGATGCCTCCTTTCGGCGTGGTAGACGGCGTACAAGCCGGAACCGTCGAAATGGCGCATACCGCCCCGTACTATTTTCATGGCAAAGATGAAACATTTGCACTGGGTTGCACCATTCCCTTCGGTTTGAATAGCCGCCAAATGACGGCGTGGATGTATGAAGGCAATGGCCTGAAACTGATGCGCGAGTTTTACGGCAAGTACAACATCATCAACTTCCCCGGTGGCAACACGGGCGCACAAATGGGTGGTTGGTATCGCAAAGAAATTAAATCGGTTGCGGATGTCAAAGGGATGAAAATCCGCATTGGTGGTTTTGCAGGCCGTGTGATAGAACGCATGGGCGGTGTTCCCCAGAACATTCCGGGCGGTGAAATTTACCAAGCCTTGGAAAAAGGCACGATTGATGCTGCCGAGTGGGTAGGCCCTTACGATGACCAAAAATTGGGCTTCAACAAAGTAGCACCCTTCTACTACTACCCCGGCTGGTGGGAAGGTGGCCCGCAGTTGGACTTCTTCATCAACACCAAGGCATTTGCGAGCCTGTCGGCAGAAAACAAGGCCATCGTTGAATGCGCTGCCGCGTTTGCCCACACCGAAATGCAAGCGAAATACGATGTCAAGAACCCCAATGCCTTGAAACAGTTGGTGGGTGCTAAAGTCAAGGTTCTGCCCTTCCCTGAAGATGTACTGAAACTGGCGTTCAAAGAGTCTATGGCTCTTTATGCCGAAGTCAGCGCGAAGAACCCGAATTGGAAAAAAGTGTACGACGATTACGCCGCATTCCGCCGTGATTCCAACCTGTGGTTCCGCTTCACCGAAATGAAGTTTGATCAGTTCATGCAGTCCCAAAAACTGTAACGCTATAACGCTGTAAAACTTCCCCGTTATCCAGCATGAAAAAAGCCCCGCATTGCGGGGCTTTTTATTTTTCAATCACAGTGCTTTTGAAGTATTATAAAAATAACCATTTATACAATAAACGTCCCGGCATCAATGCGAAAGTGCCTGCAATTAAAATCCCGCCAACATAAACTCCAATTAAGTTAGCTTTATGTTTCATGATATTTCCTTTCCGTACCGCAAAATAAGAGGATGGGATGGAATACAAGACTAAGAAGCAAAATAAATGAATAAAGCCAAAATGCCCCAGAAATCTTGGGCCAATCTGTGCCGGCATCAATAAGGCAACTATCGCCGTTACTACCATCAGTACCATAAAATATTTCCCAATTGACCTATGTAGCAGAGTTCCTTTTTTCTGCAACAACAAGAAAGTGCCTAGGGCAAAAGCTAGTAAAACAGTAATTAGATGAATATAAGATAAATATACATATGACATTTTTAATAATTTAATAAAAATTGGAGATTAAAGCACCACACTCCCCGCAAAACATTCCTGTCAGTTTTTAACTGGCTGACATTACTGCATTGCGGGGCTTTTTTTGGTGCTTACTTCTTACCGTCCTTTTCCAGTGCGTCTTGCATTGCCTTCATGGGGTCATCTTCTTCTACTTTCGCTGGCGTGCTGGCGGCAGCAGCAGGGTCGGTAGAGAAGTTGGCTTCCATTTGCAGTTGGACTTGATCCAAATCGACCTTTTCTTCTTTATCCAACCCACCGGAAACAATACCGGGGAAGATAATGATGAGGCCTACCATGATGATTTGAATAATCACAAACGGAACTGCACCTTTGTAAATCTGCATGGTGGTAACGGGTTGAATCGTTTGATGCGTCACGCGGTCGGTGTACTCTTTGGAGGGAGCCACGCTGCGCAAGAAGAACAAAGCAAATCCAAAGGGCGGGTGCATAAAGGAGGTTTGCATATTCACTGCCAGCAAAACACCAAACCAAATTAAATCAATCCCCAACTTTTCTGCCACCGGTGCAAGCAAGGGGACAACAATGAAGGATAACTCAAAGAAGTCTAAAAAGAATGCCAAAAGAAAAATCAACACATTGACCACAATCAAAAAGCCAATTTGTCCGCCGGGTAATCCGGTGAGCAAATGTTCTACCCATTTATGACCATCGACCCCTTGGAATACCAAACTGAAAATGGTAGAGCCGATCAAAATAAACACCACAAAGCTCGCCAATTTGGTGGTGGATGTGAGTGCCTGTGTCAACAATTTGAAATTGAGACGACCCCGCATCATCGCCATCACAATCGCGCCCATCGCGCCCATCGCGCCGCCTTCGGTGGGTGTTGCAATACCCAAGAAAATCGTACCCAGCACCAAGAAAATCAGCAGCAGCGGGGGAATCAAGACAAAAGTCACCCGTTCTGCAATGCGCGAAAGCAAGCCCATGCGTGTGATTTTGTTGATAGATGCAATCACAAACGCCAAGGTAACACCCGCACACATCGCTACCACAATGGTTTCATCGGTTGCCACGCTAGCGACGGTTTCGCCTTTGAACCAGCTCAACACTTGGGCATAGTTTTTGCCGAAATAAATCGCTACGCCGCTGGAAATAATCGTCAAAATCAACAGGGATAACAGGCCGCTTTGACCATTGTCTTCCCGAATCGTGCGGGCTTCCGGTGGCAGTGCGGGAACCATTGCAGGGCGGAAAATGGCAATCATGGCAATAAAGCCCACATACATCACAGCAAGCATAAAGCCCGGAATAAATGCACCTTTGTACATATCGCCTACGCTACGCCCCAACTGGTCAGCCAAAATAATCAGCACCAGTGAGGGGGGGATGATTTGTGCCAATGTCCCCGAAGCTGCAATCACGCCCGAAGCAATCCGGCGGTCATAACCGTAGCGCAACATAATCGGCAGGGAAATCAAACCCATGGAAATCACCGATGCAGCTACCACACCCGTAGTCGCTGCCAATAACGCACCCACAAAAATCACCGCAAAAGCCAAACCACCGCGTATCGGGCCAAATAATTGACCGATGGTTTCCAGCAAATCTTCTGCCATACCGCTACGTTCTAGGATCAAGCCCATGAGGGTAAAGAACGGAATCGCCAGCAGTGTATCGTTTTGCATAATGCCAAAAAGCCGCAGCGGTAGGGCTTGCAGCAAGGCTTCGGGTAACAAGCCCAGTTCGACACCGACAAATCCAAAAAACAAACCGCAAGCACCCAAACTGAATGCCACCGGAAAGCCCAGCAGTAAGAAAAAAACCAGCCCCATAAACATCAACGGGGCCATGTTATTGGCAATGAGTTCCATCATTTTTTGTCTCCCAAGTTGGCTTTGACTTCGGCTATTTGGCGGATAACTTCAGCCAATTCTTCTTCTGCCGTTTTGTCGATTTTCTTGATCGTGGGGTCTTCAATCAAACCTTGTAAAAAGGCTACGCGCTTGATGATTTCCGATGCCCCTTGCAGTAGTAGCAGGGCAAATCCAAGGGGAATCATGGCATAGACTGGCCAACGCACCAGCCCCCCCGCGTTGGTGGAAATTTCACCCGATTGGTAGCCTTTCACAAAGAAAGGGATGCCGTACCACAGCATGGCAAAGCATACGGGGGTTAGAAAAGCAACAAAACCAAAAATGTCGATTTTGGTTTGGGTGCGTTTAGAAAAGCGGCTATAAACCACATCAATTTTGACGTGTTCCCCATTGAGTAGCGTGTAAGCCGATGCCAGCAAAAAGGATGCGGCAAACAAGTACCATTGCACCTCTAAAAAAGCATTCGACCCGACATTGAAGGCCTTGCGTACAAAGGCGTTCACCGCGCTGATAACGGTTGAGGCGAGAATCAACCAGATCACATACTTTCCGATCTGACTGTTTAGCCAGTCAACCTTTCTTGAAAATTTGAGTAGGGCGTTCATTGGTTCTCCAATTTCTCCATTTAGATGATCTCCCAATGATGCCTTATTTCGCCAACGCATTTGTGTTGGTATTTACCCTTTTTGCGGGGTTCCTAGTACCCCTACAATCAGCCTCCCATGTCCATTCCTCCCCACTTTATTCAAGAGCTGCTTGCACGCGCTGACGTCGTTGAGATTGTCGGGCGCTATGTGCCGCTTAAAAAAGGGGGGGCGAATTTCATGGGATTGTGTCCCTTCCATGCAGAAAAATCGCCTTCCTTCTCAGTCAATCCGGTTAAACAATTTTTTCATTGCTTTGGTTGCGGTAAAAGTGGCGATTCCATCCGGTTTTTGATGGAGCATGTCGGCATGACGTTTGTGGAGGCGGTTAAAGAACTCGCCCAACAATATGGAATGCAAGTTCCTGAAGAAAGAGCCACGCCTGAAGAACGCGCCCGTATCCAATTCCAGCGCGAAAAGCGGGACACCTTAACCGAAGTACTCGAAAAAGCCGCGCAAGCCTATCAACGCCGACTGAAAGAATCTTCTACCGCCGTGGAATACCTCAAAGGGCGCGGTCTTTCAGGGCAAATCGCCAAACAATTCGGGCTGGGCTATGCCCCAGCGGGTTGGAACAATCTGGCCAGCGTTTTTCCGCATTATGATGATCCGCTCTTGGTCGAAAGTGGTTTGGTGATTCAACATGAAAGCGAAGAACGCCATTACGACCGTTTCCGCGACCGTGTGATGTTCCCCATTCGCAATATCAAAGGCGAGTGCATCGGCTTTGGGGGGCGCGTGTTGGGCGATGAAAAACCCAAGTACCTGAATTCCCCCGAAACCCCCGTATTCAGTAAAGGGCATGAGCTATACGGATTGTTTGAAGCCCGCAATGCCATCCGCGAACGCGGTTACGTGCTGGTCACCGAAGGGTATATGGATGTGGTGGCGTTAGCCCAATGGGGCTTCCCCAATGCAGTGGCGACATTGGGAACGGCTTGCACGGCAGAGCATATGCAGAAGTTGTTTCGGTTTACCGAGAACATCGTTTTCAGTTTTGATGGCGATGCCGCCGGACAACGTGCCGCCCATAAAGCCTTGCGAATCGCACTACCCTATGCCACGGATGTGCGCACCATCAAATTTTTGTTTCTACCCGAAGAACATGACCCCGATAGCTTTATTCGCGCACAGGGTACGGATGCGTTTTCGGATTGCGTCAAGCAAGCCACGCCGTTAAGCCGTTTTGTGATCGAAGTCGCACAAGAGGATTGCGATGTAGAAACCGCCGAAGGGCGTGCGCACAGGGCAAGAAATGCCAAATTGCTATTCAAAGAAATGCCACAGGGTGAATTAAAACGATTGCTTGAAAAAGAAATGGGATTCGTACCCAGCCGATCCTATATCCGCCCAACGCAACGCCCCGCTTTGCCCCTTGTGAAGTCGATGAAACGTGCTGACCATGCCGTGCGAATTTTGCTAAGACACATCCACTTATGGGAAATACTTTCTAACGATGCGCATGATTTGCTCTGCGAACTTCCGCCCCCTTATGGCGATTTATTTATCTGGATAGGTGATCAATTAAGCGCCGAAGAACCCCAGCCTTGGGGGGTGTTGCAAGAAACGCTACAGGAAAGTGACGACACTGCCGACATCCTCCAACTCGCCCATCGGTTAATGGTGGATGAATTTGTTTCAGAAAAAGCAGACGATGCGGAAAAAGAATTGCGTGACTCTCTAAACCGAATGATGCTAGAAAAACTCAAGGAACAAGAGCGCGAATACCTAGCAGCATCCGATGTAACGCACTATAAAACTTGCCATGAACAGCGACTTCTACTACAAAAACGAATAAATGACAATCTGGGCAGTTAAAATAAGGGTTACCTCTTAGGCAAGAGCGACAGCAATTCCTCCGGATTAGGTCAAGCATTGGGAACTTTCAATCGACCACGTTACCGCAAGGACTGTATCCCAAATGTTCGCCCACCCATCTTGCCACCGGATAGGCTTTTGTCCGCCTATATCCGCCTGTTTCATCCTGAATGAAAGCCCCAGTCGTGTCCACATCCAAACCGCCTGTATTGAAATCCAAAGCCGCACTTCTGAAAGAAGCTGCTGATGCCTTGCTGCAAAGCGCGAGCGAAGCTGAAAAAAAGAAAAAACCCGGTCGTCCCAAAACCAGTGCCACTACATCGCTGGTATCTGCACCCGTGACCCTTGCCGCAGCCGCCGATGCTGCTGAACCCAAAGTCAAACCCGTTGCCAAAGCCAAAAAAACCAGCCCTGCTGCGACAACGACCCCGACAGTCACCAAAACCCCTGCCAAACGCGGCCCCAAACCCAAGAAAAAAGACGATGACGTATTGGTAAGCGATGACCCCGATTTGTCCGATTTGGATGAAGTAGAAGTCGAAGAACCTGCGGCTATCGAAACCACAACAGGTGAAAAAGTCAAACCACTGCGGATGAAAATCAGCAAGGCGAAAGAACGCGCCTTGATGAAAGAATTTGGCTTGGATGAAACCGTGTTGTCCGAAGAAGATATCGCCAAACGCCGTCAACGCCTCAAAGCGCTGATCACGTTAGGTAAAACACGCGGTTATTTGACGCACGGCGAAATTTCCGACCATCTGCCCGATAAACTGGTGGATGCGGAGACGCTGGAAGTCGTTATCTCTATGCTCAATGATATGGGTGTGGCGGTGTACGAACAAACGCCAGACGCTGAAACGCTGCTCCTCAACAACACCGTTGCCGCCACCGCGACCGCCGAAGAAGCTGAAGAAGAAGCCGAAGCTGCCCTTTCGACCGTGGACAGCGAATTCGGACGTACTACCGACCCCGTGCGGATGTATATGCGCGAAATGGGTACAGTGGAATTGCTGACCCGCGAAGGTGAAATCGAAATCGCCAAGCGCATCGAAGGGGGTTTGAACGCGATGATGGAGGCGATTAGCGGTTCCCCCGCCACCATCGCCGAGATTTTGCAACTGGGCGAAGAAATCCGCGAAGGCAAAGTCGTTATCACCACGATTGTGGATGGATTCTCCAACCCCAACGAAGCCGATGACTACGTGGCGGAAGAAGATTTCGATGAGTTCGATGCCGATGACGATGACGACGGCAAAGGCGGTTCCAAAGCCCTCACCAAAAAGCTGGAAGAACTGAAGAAAGAAGCCTTGACCCGCTTCGACCGCCTGCGCGAGCTATCCGACAAGCTGCGCAAAATCCACGCCAAGGAAGGGTATGGCACGCCCCAGTACATGACCGTACAACGCTCGTTAAGCGAAGAGCTGATGACCATCCGCTTCACCGCCAAAGCCATTGAAAAATTGTGCGATATGGTGCGCGAACAAGTGGACGATATTCGCAAAAAAGAACGCGAACTGCGCCGTATTATTGTGGATAAATGCGGTTATTCACAGGAAAACTTTATTGCTGAATTCAGTGGACGCGATAAAAACGGAAAGCCCGCTACTTCTCAGTTGCTGAATCTCAAATGGATTGAAAAGCAATCTTCCGCCAGCAAATCGTGGTCGGCGATTATGGGGCGCAACATTCCACCCGTCCAAGAATTGCAACAGCGGCTCATTGATTTGCAAGCCAAAGTCGTGATCCCGCTGGAGCAACTCAAAGACATTAACAAGCGCATGAATGCGGGTGAATACGCCTCCCGCGCAGCGAAGAAAGAAATGATTGAGGCCAACTTGCGCCTCGTGATTTCTATTGCTAAAAAATACACCAATCGCGGTTTACAGTTCTTGGATTTGATTCAAGAAGGCAATATCGGCTTGATGAAGGCGGTGGATAAATTTGAATACCGTCGCGGTTACAAATTTTCTACTTACGCAACTTGGTGGATTCGCCAAGCGATTACCCGCAGCATTGCCGACCAAGCCCGCACGATTCGGATTCCGGTTCACATGATTGAAACCATCAATAAGATGAACCGCATTAGCCGCCAACATTTGCAAGAATTTGGTTTTGAACCCGATGCAGGCGTACTAGCGGAACGGATGGAAATTCCTGAAGACAAAATCCGCAAAATCATGAAAATCGCCAAAGAACCGATTTCCATGGAAACGCCGATTGGGGATGACGACGATTCGCACTTGGGTGATTTCATCGAAGACGGCGCGAACACCGCCCCAATGGAAGCCGCCATGCAAGCCGGTTTGCGCGATGTGGTGAAAGACATTTTGGATAGCCTCACCCCGCGTGAAGCCAAAGTGCTGCGGATGCGCTTCGGCATTGAAATGACCAGCGACCACACCTTGGAAGAAGTCGGCAAGCAGTTTGACGTAACCCGTGAACGCATCCGCCAAATCGAAGCCAAGGCACTGCGTAAACTGAAGCACCCTTCACGGTCAGACAAGTTGCGTAGCTTTACGGACAATATCTAACCATCTGCTGGAATGATGATGAAAATAGCCGTTATATGATTGAAGTCATTATCTTGGCCATTGCATTGAGTATGGATGCGCTGGCCGTTTCCATCGGGCTGGGTGCTAAAAAAGGTTCTGTGCCACTTGCTTTGAAAGCGGGTTTATTTTTTGGCATCTTTCAGGCGCTGATGCCGTTTGTCGGGTACTGGGGTGGAAAAAGTATATTGGGTTGGATAGCCCACTATACGCACTGGATTGCCTTCGTATTATTGGCGCTCATCGGTGCCAAAATGGTCTACGAAGGTTTGCAAGAAGGTGAAGACGAGATTGCAGAAATCACCAATCAAACCCTGTTAGCACTCGCCATCGCCACCAGTATTGACGCAATGGCAGCCGGATTTGGCTTGATGCTATTGGACGTAAGCCCCGCCATAGCATGCTTCACCATTGGCATCATCACGTTTGCTTTGAGTGCTGGTGGGGTTTTGATCGGGAAAAACAGCGCCGCTTGGCTAGAAGGCAAAGCCGAAATTTTTGGCGGCGTGGTGTTGATACTGATGGGTATCAAGTTCCTGATTTTTTAAGGATACAAACCCCGCACTTCACGGGTATGGAGAATGCGCTGGCACGCAATGATGAATGTAGCCGTGCGCAGACTCACCTTTTTATCTTGCGCTACCTGCCACACACTGGCAAACGCATTTTTCATGATTTGCACCAAACGGGAATTGATTTCTTCCTCATCCCAAAAGAAGCTGGAAAAATCCTGCACCCATTCAAAATAACTCACGGTTACGCCCCCCGCATTCGCCAAGACATCGGGTAAGACTAAGATACCGCGCTCTGCCAAAATATCATCGGCATCGGGCGTAGTCGGGCCGTTTGCACCTTCAATAATCATGCTGGCACGAATCCGCCCCGCATTGGCGATGGTGATTTGTTGCTCCAACGCAGCGGGAATCAAAATATCGCACGGGATTTCCCAAAACGCTTCGTTCGCCAAGATATCAGCGTGGGGGAAATCGCGCACGCCTCCCGTTGCGGCAACGTGTGCCAACAAAGCCGGAATATCCAAACCCGCACCGCAGAAAATACTGCCACTGTGATCTTGCACTGCCACCACGGTTGCACCCGCTTCAGCAAACAATTTAGCCGCTACACCACCCACATTGCCTAAACCTTGTACGGCAATTCGCGCTTGCGCAATGTCTAAACCCAAATGCCGCGCTGCCTCAACCCCGACCGTAAAAACGCCGCGCCCTGTGGCCTCGCGCCGACCCAGTGAGCCGCCCAAACTAATGGGTTTTCCCGTCACTACGCCCGTAGCCGTTGCGCCCGTGTTCACCGAATAGGTGTCCATCATCCACGCCATGATCTGCTCATTGGTATTTACATCCGGCGCGGGAATATCTTTAGTCGGCCCGATGATGACACCGATCTCACTGGTGTATCGGCGCGTTAAACGCTCCAATTCGCTACTGGAAAGGGTGCGTGGATCAACCCGAATACCGCCTTTGGCACCGCCAAATGGTACATTCACTGCTGCATTTTTAATCGACATCCATGCCGAAAGCGCCATCACTTCGGGCAAAGTCACATCTTGGTGAAACCGCACGCCACCCTTGGCTGGGCCGCGTGAAATGTTGTGTTGTACCCGATAACCTTCAAAATGGGCGATCGATCCATCGTCTAGGTGAATCGGTACATCCACCACCAGAATGCGTTTGGGGCGCTTGAGTGTCTCCACCCACCGCGACAAATGCCCTAAATAGGGGGTGACCCGATCCACTTGCTGAAGATAATTGCCCCAAGCCCCGAGCTGATCGGCTTGTAGGTAGGATGGAACAGAATGGGGGTAGGCGGATAACATCAAAACCTCCTCGTACAGAGTTAGTACACGACAAACGCAATCACAGACCCATTTTCATCGGAAAACGATGCGCCCAATGCGAGTTCGCCCGTTCCATGCAAAATACATTCTTCACGCCGCAACAAAATGGGCGCGGTATCGGTAAAACGCACCCAACTCCCATAGCTGCTGGTATCGACAAACATGATGCTGCCGTTGCGCCATTCCAAACGGGCGTGAATACGAGAGACGCGCGGATCATTCACCACAAAATCGGTATCACGCATACGTCCGATTTGAATCGGTAGGTCAAACGAATGAAACAAGCGGCTGGTGCCGAGCCAGTGCAAGCGGATTTCGCGCCCCAGAATGTCATGCTCGCTATTCAGCGAACCCAGAACGCTGGAGTTTTGCATGGTCAGGGCTTCAGAACCGGATTCTTCAAACCATTCCACTTGAAACACGGTACACGGCTCAATGCGCCCGCGAATCCGCAGTGAACCAAGGCTGCGAAAGCGCACTCCTGTTGGTTCGCGCAGGGCGTAAAGGGCGGTATCGGTCGCCCAGATTTGGGAGGGGTCGCACATGCTACACAGACGTGCGGCGACATTCACGGCATCACCGTAGCAATCACCATCCAGCATTTCGACTTCGCCGCGTGCCAGACCGATGCGCAACGATAGATTAAACGAAAGTGGAATCGGCATCACGCGGCGTGAATGTTCGCGTTGCAGCGCAACCACCGCATCCAATGCTTCAAAGGGGTCGGTAAAAACCGCCATTACTCCGTCGCCGAGGGTTTTGATGATTTTCCCCCCCGCCTGCACACATTGCTGGGAAATCCAAATGGTTATTTCCGTGATGATTTGTGCCGCCAAAGCATTGCCAAGTCCCTCGAAGACAGCCGTACTTCCATGCAAGTCAGTGAAAACAACCGTAGTTTGAACGCCCATAATCGGATTTTCCCACGAACTTGATGTGCTATTGCGTGTAACAGGCTATTCTTGGCGCAATACAAAACTTATTTACAAAATAACCGCCAATAACCGCCCCACTAAGGGTATGGGCGATGCCTTAATGGTTCTCGCGGGCATGGTTGATGGAATACTTGGGAATTTCCACCACAATGTTCTGCCGCGCCAAAAATGCTTGGCAGCCCAAGCGCGATTGGGGTTCTAAGCCCCATGCACGGTCTAATAAATCTTCTTCCGTCTCATCTGGCACGTTGAGCGTGGAAAATCCCTCCCGCACCACCACATGGCAAGTGGTACAGGCGCAGCTCATATCGCAGGCGTGTTCGATGGGGATACCATTTTCCAGCATCGCCTCGCAAATCGACGTACCCGTAGGCGCATTCACTTCAGCACCTTCAGGGCAGTATTCAGGGTGCGGCAAAATTTTGATGATCGGCATATCTTGTTATCTCGTGTTGACGTGACGATGTTACCGAAGCTTCGCCCGCGCCCGTTCCATAGCCGCTTCAATAATTGCTTTTTTCTTGGCTAATACGTCGGGGTCTTCGATGCGGGAATGGGCGGCTAGGTCTTCGAGCTTACGTTCTACCAGTTCGGCATTGTGCTGGCGTAGGGTTTCTTGTTCGCGTTGGGTGCGAATGCGTTTCGCAGCGTAGCGATCGCGTGCGGTGTGGGCTTGTTCGGGTGTCCACGGTGTGGTGATTTCTTCCCCCACAATGCAATCCACAGGGCAAACGGGTAAACACAACTCACAGCCCGTGCAATAGCGTTCCCACACGGTGTGCATGAGCTTATTCCCGCCCACTATGGCATCGGTCGGACAGGCGGCTATACATAGCGTGCAGCCAATGCACCATGTTTCGTCAATGAAAAAAGTTCTGCGGATGCTTTCTACACCGCATTCGGCATCCAGCGGTTCAACGGGGTATCCGGTTAATGCCGCAAGCTGTGCGATTCCCGCCGTCCCACCCGGAGGGCAACGGTTGATGCGGGCTTCTTGATGGGCTATGGCCTGCGCGTAAGCGGCGCAATCCTCAAACCCACAGCGTTGGCATTGGGTTTGGGGGAGTACATCCAGAATACGCGCGGCACGATCGCTCATTTTTGCTTTTTAGAGCCGGTTTTGTGTGCTTGGGGGGTATGCACTGGTTTGCGTGGAACCGCAGCAGGTTCAACCACAACTGGTTCAACCGGTTCGACTGCCGGAACTACCGCAATAGGCTCTACCACTGCTTCTGCGGATTCTGCTACCGGAGCAATGACAACAGGCTCTGGTTCTACCACGGGTGCTGCCACAACCTCGGGCTTTGCGGGGACAGGGGCTGCCGCTTTTTTCAGCGAAGCATTTTGCTGCAACACAAATGCCCGAACCTGTGGATACACCTTCTCGCGCCAACGGCGACCGGAGAAAATGCCGTAGTGTCCAGCACCTTCCACGTCAATGTGCTGTTGCAACGATTCAGGAACACCGCTGCAAATTTCATGCACTGCCTTGGTTTGACCAGAGCCAGAAATATCATCCAACTCACCCTCAATCGACAACAGAGCGGTGGTTTTGATGTCGGACGGACGCACGCGTTCCATCGTGCCGTCCACGCTGCGAATGTCCCACGTACCAGTGGGCAAGCTGAAATCTTGGAACACTACACGAATCGTTTGGAGGTAGTAGTTTGCATCCATATCCAGCACCGCGTTGTACTCATCGTAAAACTGGCGGTGCGATTCGGTGCTAGAACTATCGCCTTTAATCAGATTCTGGAAATAATCGTAATGGCTGTTGGCGTGGTTATTGGGGTTCATCGCCACGAAACCAGCGTACTGCAAGAAGCCGGGGTACACCCGACGACCCGCGCCCGGGAAATTGTCGGGTACGCGGTAAATCACGTTGTTTTCAAACCATGTGTGGCTCTTGGTCATTGCCAAGTTGTTCACAGCGGTGGGTGATTTGCGGGCATCAATGGGGCCGCCCATCATGATCATGCTCAAAGGAGTCATTTCACCGCGACTGGCCATCAACGAAACCGCAGCCAATACGGGAACGGTCGGCTGGCACACGCTCATCACATGGCAGTTACCGTATTTGCCTTGTACGTAGCGGATAAATTCCTGCACGTAGTTCACGTAGTCATCCAAATGGAAATCGCCATCTGCCAAGGGAATGAGGCGGGCATTTTTCCAATCGGTGATATACACCTTGTGGTCTTTCAGCATCGTGCGCACGGTATCGCGCAACAGCGTGGCGTAGTGACCAGAAAGCGGAGCCACGATCAAAACAGCGGGTTGATCTTTGGTCTTTTCCAGTGTTTTTACGTCGTCACTGAAGCGTTTGAAACGGCGCAGTTCGCAAAAAGGCTTATTCACTTCGACACGCTCGTAAATGGCAACTTCAACGCCATCGACATCAATGGTACGAATACCAAATTCGGGGCGTTCGTAGTCTTTGCCCAGACGGTGCAGCAAATCGTATCCCGCAGCCATACGCTGGGCAAACGGCCCTTGTCCCATCAGAGACATGGGGTTGTTGAACATTTTGGCAGCGGTTTGCGCCAAATCGGAAAACGGTTCCATCAAGGAACGTTGGGTTTCGTAAAACTGGTACAGCATGAGGCGTTCACTTTCTCGAAAACAACGATGGGGGGTCAAAAAAATGTTGCAGTGCAATATAACAGTTGCATGATTGCAAACTCCTTACGAAGTATTGCAACCTTAGCAAAAACTACACCCAACTACGGCAAATCACCCCAAAATCACATTACTTTGGCGATGGATGCACAAACGTGGTCGATATTTTTGCTGTTCAATGCGGCAACGCACATGCGTCCGGTGTCGGTTCCATACACACCGAACTCACTGCGCAGGCGTACCATTTGGTCTTTGCTCAAGCCCGAGTAGCTGAACATACCGATTTGGGTGGTGATGAAGCCCATATCTTGTGTCACACCCGCAGCTTTCAAGCCGTCCACCAATTTTTGGCGCATGGCTTTGATGCGGACGCGCATTTCGCCCAATTCTTGTTCCCACAAGGCACGCAGTTCGGGGTTACCCAATACCGCAGCCACCACTGCACCGCCGTGTGTAGGAGGATTGGAATAGTTGGTACGAATCACAATTTTGAGCTGGCTCAACACCCGTCCGGTTTCTTCTTTGTCTTGGCAGACGACCGACAAGCCCCCTACGCGCTCACCGTACAAGCTAAAGCTCTTGGAGAAGCTGGTAGAAACCAAGAAATTCAAACCAGCCGCTACAAATTTTTGAATTACAGCACCGTCTTCTGCAATGCCGTAGCCAAAACCTTGGTACGCCATGTCGAGGAATGCGGTCAATTCTTTTGCCTTGACGATTTCAATCACTTGATCCCATTGCGCGGGGGTGATGTCGTAGCCAGTAGGATTGTGGCAGCAAGCGTGCAACACGATGATAGTGCCAGCCGCCGCCGCATTCAGGCTCGCCAACATACCGTCAAAATTCACACCGCGATTTTCTGCATCGTAATAAGCGTAAGTACCTACTTCAAAACCTGCATTCGCAAAAATAGCACGGTGATTTTCCCAGCTGGGGTCAGAAATCAACACTTGGGCATTGGGCGTTACTTTTTTCAAGAAGTCAGCACCAATTTTCAGGCCACCCGTGCCGCCGATAGCCTGCACGGTTGCAACGCGACCGGAGGTGACGGGTTCGCTATCTGCGCCAAAAACCAAGGCTTTTACGGCGTTGTCATAGGCCACGATACCGTCGATGGGCAGATAGCCGCGTGCGGTGGGTTTTTCCATCAGGGCTTTTTCAGCGGCTTGCACGCATTGCAGCAAGGGCAATTTGCCGTTGTCATCGAAATACACACCCACGCCCAGATTCACTTTATGGGGATTGGTGTCGGCATTGAATTGTTCGTTCAAACCCAGAATCGGATCACGGGGAGCCATTTCGACAGCGGAGAAAAGAGACATCACGAAGTCCTATATTAAAAAAACAAAAAGGACACAGATTTTAGCGATACACACCCAAAAACACGAAAAAAAACGACCCCGAAGGGTCGTTTTTGCGGAAACTGACAAAGTTAACGCCTATTTAATACCTATTCAACTTATTGAACGGCTGCTGGATTGGCAGCATAAGCGGCAATATCGGCCGCTTGTTGCGCCCCGATGGTGCTGGACAAAAATCCCATTCCCCCTTTATTGGTAGCAATCGCACGCAAGGTAGCGCTCGCATTAGCACCCATTCCAGTATTGGTAGCGCCGTGGCAACTTGCACAAGCCGATGCAAACAAGGCTTTACCATTTACGGCGGCTGTGTTGGTGGGGGTGACGGGAGTGGTGGGGGTAGTAGTACCTGTTCCAGTGGTTGTACCCGTCGCTGGTGTAGTGGGCGTTGTAGGTGTTGTAGTAGTGGGCGTTGTAGGTGTTGTAGTAGTGGGTGTCGTAGGTGTGGTGGTGGTTGGCGTAGTGGTTGCAGTTGTTCCGCATACAGGAACAACAGGAGCTACGGTACGTTTGCGATCGTCGTTATCGTCATCACGCTCATTTTCATCATCCAAATCATCGGATGTTTTGCGGAAATCACTCAACCGTGCACTCAGGCTGGTGTTGATGTTGCTATCTTTGATTCTTTCGTTTTCTGATTCCGTGCTACCTGTCAAGCACGCTGTCGTTGCCGCTGTCGTTGCCGTTGTGGAGGCTGCTACGGTTTTGGATTTTTGCATACTCAGCACCAAAAGACGTGCCACATCACCGGCTTTGCGGTGTTCTGCACTAGAGGCGCGTTTTTCAATAAAGTTATCCATCGGCGATGCCGTGGTCAAACCCGTTTGGGTTTTCACGTAATTGATCGCATCTTCCAAGCTCACTTTATCGGTATCCATTTTGGATTGCACCATCGTGGTCAATGGGCTTACCACGGCGGTCGTACCACCTGTCGCGGGGGCGGTCATAGTGAAGGCGGTGGGAACAGCACCGTTATCCACATCCACCGCATCCGTTCCCACATTGGCGATGATTTTGGCTGCGCCCAAAGAGGCGGTCGGAATGGAAAGCGTGACTTGTCCATTGGCATCGGTACTGCCTTGGATTTCACCCGCATCGCACGCATTGTTGTTATTGCTATCCACACACACTTTGGCATTGCGAATCAAACCATCCATCACCGTAACTGTAACGGGAGTGGAGGGAGTAGATGGATTGGATGTAGCTCCGCCAGTCGAGGTAGGGCTGGTGCTGCTACCACCACCGCACGCAGTGAGGGCAATCAAGGTAGCAACGGCTACGCTAACAGTGGCAAAAGTGAAACGAGAAGGTGACATGGTGATACTCCTTAGTGGAAAAATTTGGGAAATTTTCCCGAAATATAGTTCGGTAACCCATTCTGGTCAAGGAAATTCGCCAAAACTTTGCAAAGCGTGGGAAAATTACCCGTAAATTGCAATAGCCCACTGCGTACCTGCTTGTATCTGCTTGTACTTGTTCGTTCATTTATCCTTTTTTCTCTTTCTTTCACACCCTATGGATCAGGATCTCCCTGTCATACCGCCTGCTGAAGGGCATCTGCCGGAACCTGCGTTGGCAGCGGAGGCGGTTGCTAAAGTGCTGCGTCCTTTGGCACGGCTGGCGATTGACCACGGCTTGCAATTACCCGCTGTCATTGATTTGTTGAAAAAGGCACTGGTCGAAGAAGCCATGCAAACCTACGCGCTAGAGGGTAAAGAAGGGAAAAAAGGCAGTTCTGATACCCGCATTTCATTGCTGACCGGTGTTCATCGCAAAGACGTTCGCCGATTGCGTACCGAAGCCGAGCAAGAACAATCAATCCCGCTCCCCATGTTGCCCTTAGCGGCGGTGGTGGTGGCGCGTTGGATTAGCGATCCGCGTTTTTTGAATACCGATCAAACCGCCCGCCCTCTGGCACGCACGCCCAAGCATCGGCAAGAAGGTTTGCCCGATTTCACCATGCTGGTGGCGGAAGTCAGCAAAGACGTAGGAGCGCGTGCCGTACTGGATGAATTAGTACGGCTGGGTGCGGTAGATGTGGGCGATGATGGGTTGGTGCGCTTGAAATCCCACGGCTTTGTACCCAAGGATGGATTACGTGAATCCTTCCATTTTCTGGCGGATAACGTGAGCGAGCATTTAAGCGCCGCCGTTCACAACATGAATCCTTACCGCCAATCTAACGATATGCCGCCCAAGCTGGAGCAGTGCATTTTTTCGCACAATTTGTCGCGTGAACAGGTGGATGAATTGCACAATTTGGCGCGTAATCTATGGTCAAAATCGTTGCAACCCTTCTTACAAGCCGCCACCGTTGCTGAGCAACGCAGCCAAAGCAGCCCCGAACCGCTCTACCAAATACGCTTTGGTGTGTACTTTAACGATTCCCCTGTAAAACCATGAACTCCTCTTTTTCCTCGATGCAACCCAATCGCCGCCAAGCTTTGTTCGGGTTGAGTGCATTGGTGCTGCACGGTTTGAGCGGCTGCGGTGGCAATGCGGGGGGCGACTTATTCGGTGGCTCTCCGGGTATTGGTGGCACGGGATTTTTTTCCAGCGGTTCGATTAGCGGATTTGGCAGTGTCATCATCAACGGCATCACCTTTGACGATACCAACGCCAGCGTATTGTTAGACGGCATCCCCGCCACCAATACCGATTTACGCCTTGGCATGGT
>CALMCD010000065.1 GCA_937863075.1 uncultured Rhodoferax sp.
CCCGATTTACCACCTATGCCCACATCGTTACACGCCGGTAATTCGGTGGATGCAGCGCTGGATATTTTGAAAAATGCGCTTGGCATGAATGTAGGCGAAGTCTTGGAAATACCAACCCCGATTGGTGTAAAACGTATCGAAGCAAAGTGGCTTCCGCATATTGTTGAAAAACGCAACGATGCCCGCGAGCGCTATGCCAACCTCATCCTTCCCACGTTGCGAAAACCAACCGAAATTTGGGAATCTGATTACGAATTTCACGGCAAATACGAGAAGCGCGAACACTTCATCAAAATATGGAAAGCGGGTTCTAATGCGTTCTTCGTGGTCGTGAATCTGGAGAAAGGCGGAACGCTGTGGAACGCCATCCCTCTGCGCATCCGATCGGTAGATCGGCAACGAGAGGGGAAACTTCTTTGGAAAGAAGATGCCAGCGGTGGGTGATATGTCCACGCGCGTACCAGAAGCGCGATTCATCTTTCAGGTGGTTATTGATCTGGCATCAACCACTTTTGCGCCCCAGCCGCTGGTTTTGCGATTATAGCTTCACCCCAAGCGCGCCAACTGCAAAACCGTGTGCACGATTCTGATACAATGCGCAACGCAGCATTGCAAAAGTGCTTCGCATTTGATAAAAATCGCCCCTGCTGGCGATCCGTCTTCAAACTGAATGGCGGTTTCTCATAAGCTCGCTCACTCGGGCATCCACATAGCCACAACCCCGTGTTCAATGTTTTATGAGTTTCCGCAATGTCCGAATCAGAACAATTCCGCAATTTTTTCCAAAACGCTCCCGATTCCCCTAACCGCTTTCCCGTTGCAACACTCACCGTCAACGATTTAAACCTCTTAGGTGCAAAAAATGGAACTGTGTGGCTCTCCCGTATTTCCTTGGATCAACATCTCAAATCCCACCCTGAAGTGGGGTTCGAGGATTACGCCAAAATCAGCGACATCATTCAACACGGTGACATTTGGCGTGAGCTGAGACCGAACCGATTCACAATCTTGGGGCTTGGCTACCGCGCCGCACTCAAAGTTGTAAAGACCAATGACGATGGCGAAATTTGGTTTTTGACATTGTTCAAAAATACCAAACAAAAACCGCCCAAGGGGGCGGTTTTATTGCGCGGTAAAGCACCTTGAAAAAAGCTGGCAGCTCAGGTTGGCGACCCTGATTGCCTCATCAGAACTTTCGCTCTGGGCAAGTCAGCCTTAGAACGCTGCCAGTTAGGACGATTATAGCTTCACCCCAACCGTGCCAACTGCCCTTGAATCTTCTCCAGCGTACTAGAAAAATCGTCTAAACGCTTGCGTTCTTGGGCGATGACGGCGGCGGGGGCGCGAGCTACGAAAGATTCGTTGCCCAGTTTGCCGTTGGCTTTGGCGATTTCGGCTTCCAAACGCGCGACTTCTTTGCCCAGACGCGCTTTTTCAGCGGCAATATCCACCTCCACAAACAAACACACCCGCGATTCGCCCACCACGGCTACCGGAGCATTTTGGG
>CALMCD010000066.1 GCA_937863075.1 uncultured Rhodoferax sp.
GTAGATCATACTGGTATCTCCTCATTGTTTGCTGGTTTTGTTTTTTGACAATAAGCACTATCCGCTGTGTTGTGCTGCGTTGTGCTGTGTCTTGTCGGTTTATATTTATCAAAACCCGTGCCAGCTTTTCGTTTTTTTATAAGTCATTGATTTTTATAAAAACTTTTTGAGGCGATTGACAAACCATAGTGATTTATTAGGGTATTCCCATAGAAGGGATGTGTACCAAAAATCACCACCTGTTCATCCCGTGTCCTATTTTGAAACAGCGTTCAATAACGTTCAAGCCATGCCCTACACCACACCACCATCCCTCACCCCGTCGCACGCAGTGGCCCGTTCATGGCAACGCAGTTTGGCGGCGGGTTTGCAACCCGAAGGGCATTCCCAAGGCAATCTCCATTGCACGGATGCCGAGCTGCGGCAGAATTTAGAACGCAATCACCGCTTGCTATCGCACTCCATCCCCGTGATGCAATACCTGTTTGAACAGGTGCGTTGCAATCAAAATATCGTGATACTCGCCGACCAAAACGGTACGCTTATGCACACGCTGGGCGATGCCTTGTTTTTGGACAAAGCGCAGCGCATCGCCCTGTCACGCGGGGCATCGTGGCAGGAGGAATATCGCGGAACCAACGCCATCGGCACGGCGCTGATCGAAGGCACGGGCGTGGAAATTCATGGCAACGAGCATTTTTTAACGCGCCACCATTTCCTCACCTGCACCGCCGCGCCGATTCGGGCGTGCGATGGGCGTTTGCTGGGCGTGTTGGATATTTCTGGCGAAGAGCATCACGGGCATCCGCATTCACTCGGGCTGGTGACGACTGCCGCGCACATGATCGAAAACCGCCTGCTGCTGGAACAGCACAGCCAGAATATCTGCCTGCATTTTCATACGCTGCGTGAGGGCATTGGCACGGTGGCGGAGGGGATTGTGGCGCTATCCGAAGACGGCATCATTTTGGGTGCAAACCGCGCCGCCGCCGCGTGGTTACAGGGGCTGGCGTGTACGCTGGGGCTGACGAATATCGAACAATTGGTGGATATTCGGATGCGTGCGCTGCTAGACCACGCCCAGCGCCAGCCACAAACCCCGCTGCGCCTGCACTGGTTGCACCGCAATAGCATCAGCAGCGTGTTTGCGCGGGTGGATGTACCGACCCAATCGCCCGCCCGATTGCAGCCCACCCCTATTCGGCTTGATGCCCTGAGCGCCTTGGATACCGGAGATGCCCAATGGCGCAGTGCCGCCGATAAAGTGCGGCGCGTGATGGATAAGCCGATTCCGATTTTGATTCAGGGCGAATCCGGCGCAGGCAAGGAATTTTTAGCGCGGGCGATTCACGATAGCAGCCATCGGCGCGATAAACCCTTTGTCGCCATTAACTGCGCGGCGATTCCTGATAACCTCATCGAAGCCGAATTGTTCGGCTACACCAGCGGCGCGTTCACGGGCGCACGCAAGGAGGGAAGCATCGGGCGGCTGCGCGAAGCCCACGGTGGCACGCTGTTTTTGGATGAAATCGGCGATATGCCCCTCGCCATGCAAACGCGGCTGCTGCGGGTGCTGCAAGAACGCAGCGTTACGCCGCTGGGCGGGGGTAAAACGGTGGCGGTGGATTTTTCGCTGATTTGCGCCACGCACTGCCATTTGCGTGAACAAGCGCAGGATGGACGTTTTCGCAGCGATTTGTACTACCGCATCAACGGTTTAACCGTGTACTTGCCACCGTTACGGGAACGCAGCGATTTTGAAGCGATTGTAAAAAATATGCT
>CALMCD010000067.1 GCA_937863075.1 uncultured Rhodoferax sp.
CCCACCCGCGTATTTCATTGGACGCTGGCTTTAAGCTTTGCGGGGGCTTGGGTTACAAGCACGTCCGATGAATGGCTAGGGATTCATGTTTTTCTGGGTTATCTGGTGCTTGCAATGGTGGTTTTTCGGGTGATTTGGGGGTTTATCGGCACGCATTACGCCCGTTTTGCTGCCTTTCCATTCGCGCCCAAGGCAGCCATCAACTATCTGCGCGATGTACTGCACCACCGCGCCGAACGCCATATCGGGCACAACCCCGCTGGCAGTTTGGCGATTTACGGTTTGCTGGGGCTGGCATTGGCAATTGGCGTTACCGGAATTTTGACGTTGGGGGGAGAAGAGCAGCATGGCATCGCGGCTGGGTGGCTTTCTTTTGAACAGGGGGAAATGTTCAAAGAATTTCACGAAGGGCTGGCCGTCGCCATGCTGCTCCTCGTTTTGGGGCATGTGATGGGTGTGGTCGTAGAAAGTGTGCTGCATCGGGAAAACTTGGCGCGTTCGATGGTGACGGGTATCAAATTGACCGATGCCGACGACACCGCTACACCCGTCCCTGCTGCCCAATCACACACCGGATTAGCGGTCATGATGTGCGTTACCATGCTGGGGTTTGGAGGCTGGTGGTTTACCACCCAAGTGCCTTTTTTCGGTGCGCAGTTGCCCGATAACGCCCAGTGGCGCGAAGAATGCGGCAGTTGCCATGTGCCTTATTACCCTGCATTGTTACCCAGCCGTTCATGGGAGCGCGTCATGGCAGAGCAAGGAACCCACTTCGGCACCGATTTGGGGCTGGATGCCGCCACCAGCACCGCGATTTTGGGATTCTTACAAACCCATTCCGCTGAAAAGCACGCCACGGAAGCGGGATACAAAATCGACCGCTCGCTGCAACCGCACGCCGTACCACTGCGCATTACCGAGACCCCCTACTGGCGCAAAAAACATGAAGATATACAAGAATCTACGTGGAAATCTGCCAAGGTAAAAAGCAAAGCCAACTGCGATGCCTGCCATTCGGATGCCAAAGCCGGTACGTTTGAAGACGGAGCGATGCAGATTCCCCAATAGCCCCTGTAGCACCGCGTTAGACTAGGAGGATGAAAAATTCATCCCTCCTCAATCGCCGCAGCGCGTTGATGGCGTTAACGCTTCCCGCCCTGCCTCTTTCATCGTCATCGGTTTTTGCACAGGCTAAAACCACCTTGCGCATTTCAACCCCCGCTGTGCCGGATGCGTGGCACGCCAAAATGTGGACGGTGTTGAAGGATAAATTAAATACCTCCGCCCCCAATGAATTTGATGTCCAAATCCATTTGAATGCCGCGCTCTTCAAACAAGGCGCAGAACCGACGGCAATGGCGCGGGGGAATTTAGAATTAACCTCGCTTTCTGCTGCGGATATTGCTAAACTCGTTCCTGAATTTTCTATTTTCACTGCCGGTTATATGCTGCGTGACCCAGCGCATCAGCAAAAAGTGTTTAATAGTGCAATCGGTGCGGAATTATTCAAAAAAGTATCCGATAAAATGGATATTACGATTTTATCGACCTGCTACCTCGGCACGCGGCAACTGAATTTACGCGAAGCGCGAAACGTCAAAACCCCAGCCGATTTGAAAGGCATTAAATTGCGAATGCCCGCTTCTAAAGATTGGCTTTTCCTCGGCAACGCACTGGGCGCAACGGCAACGCCATTGGCGTTTGGTGAAGTATATTTGGGCTTAAAAACCGGAACGATTGACGCGCAAGATAATCCATTACCCAGCATTCGCGCCGCCAAGTTCTACGAAGTAACCAAACAAATCGTTTTAACCAACCATTTGGTCGATAGTTTATTTATTGCCATTTCCAATAAAACATGGAATGGTTTGAACGCAACGCAAAAGCAAAAAATAACCGCCGCTGCTCAAGCCGCTGCTACGTTTAATAATGACAATACCATCAAGG
>CALMCD010000068.1 GCA_937863075.1 uncultured Rhodoferax sp.
GGTCGCCCTCAATGCAGGGGCCAGCGTTGTTAAAGTGTTTCATCGGCACATTATCTGGCACACCGTATTGAGCAATGAAAAAGCCCGCTAAATGGTCTTATTTAGCGGGCTTTGTTTTAAGTGGTGGTGGAGCTGGGGGGATTTGAACCCCCGTCCGCAAGCCTTATTCGAGCAGTTCTACATGTGTAGCCGTCTGGTTTGAATCTCGCTTTTTACAACGTGCAGTGGCACACTTTGCAAAACGCCAGTAACCTATTGTCTTGATTCACCCTAAGTCACCCAAGGCAAATCCAGCCGAATGAAATGACCTCACAGCCTGGACAATCTCTTCTTGCGATTTGACCACCCTTGCCCAGCCTATCGGCTTGCTGTTGTGAGGCTCACGCGCGATTAAGCGGCGAGTGCGAAACGTTCGTCGTTTGCAGTTAGTTTTTTTCTGCGGTTTTACGAGGTGACAGAACCTCGACATGCCCTGCGCCGCGTCCGAACCCACGTCGAAACCAGTGCAGCCCCAATTTTTTCAATCCTTTGATTCTAATCTTTTTCCCCTGATTCAGGGAAGATAATCCCATATCCGTATTCTGAAGCACAAGATACCATCATGCACACCCTGCACCTCTCTGAAGAACTGGTTCGTAAATTCGACAAGCTCGGCCCCCGTTACACCTCCTACCCGACCGCAGATCGGTTTCATACGGGGTTTGATGCCAATAGCTATTACCGTTATTTGGAGGAACGCAGCACCCGTGCCAACAACGGTTTGGATAATCCGCCGCTCTCTATTTACGTGCATCTGCCGTATTGCGAATCGCTGTGCTATTTTTGCGCCTGCAACAAAATTATTACCCGCGACCACAGCCGTGTAGACGAGTATTTGCGCTATTTGGATAAGGAAATGGCACTGGTCGCCGCCCGTATCGGCACGCACCCCAATGCTCGCAAAGTAGTGCAAGTGCATCTGGGTGGCGGTAGCCCGACCTTTTTCACCGCCGATGAATTGCGCCGTTTGATGACCATGCTGCGCCAGCATTTTGATATTGCACCGGATGCCGAAATGGGCGTTGAAATCGACCCCCGCACCCTGAAATCCGATACCCTGCCGTTTTTGGCCGAGCTGGGCTTCAACCGCAATAGCTTCGGCGTGCAGGATTTTGACCCTGCGGTGCAACATGCCGTGAATCGCATTCAGCCCGTTGAAATGGTGGAACGCGCGGTGCTGGAAAGTCGCCAATGCGGTTTCCAATCGGTCAATGCCGATTTGATCTACGGCCTGCCCTGCCAAACGCTGGAAAGTTTCAGCCGCACGCTGGATGCGGTGATTCGCCTATCGCCCGACCGTATCGCGCTCTACAACTATGCTCATCTGCCCAAACGCTTCAAAGCCCAGCGCCTGATTGTGGAAGCCGATTTGCCCAGTGCCGAATTGCGCTTGCAAATTTTCTTGATGTCCATGAACCGTTTGATGGACGAAGGCTATATCTATATTGGGCTAGACCATTTTTCTAAACCCGATGATGAGCTGAATAAAGCGCGGCTGGATGGCAGCTTGCACCGCAATTTTCAGGGTTACACCACCCGCGCGGAATGCGATTTGATTGGATTGGGTGTCTCCGCGATTAGCAAAGTGGGCGATTCGTACAGCCAAGCCGTGCGCACCGTGAGCAGCTATTTCCAGCATTTGGATGCCGGAAACTTGCCGATTGAAAAAGGCTTTGAACTCAGTCACGATGATGTGTTGCGTCGAGACATCATCATGACCTTGATGTGCAGCGCGACCGTAGAATTTACAAATATTAACACCCGTTACGGTATTGAGTTTGGCACGTACTTTGCCGCCGAGCTGGAGCGTCTCCAACCCTACCAAGAAGCAGGGTTGATTGAGATTACCCGTGAAGCAATTCGCGTAACACCGATGGGACGCTTCTTTGTTCGTGCAAGTGGCATGGTTTTTGATAGCTATTTGGGGCAACCGACTACTTCGGTCTACTCCAAAATCATCTAGCTACAACCAGAGGCGTTATGCACAAATAGATACGCCTGTTAATGGCAAGGTAGGAAAAGCCTAAATTGTGATATTTTTCACGCGAAGGTGGGGGTAAGAACGATAGGATGCCCCCTTTTGATAATGGTAGTTGTCTACTAGTTATCACATAATGACACGGACTTGTATACCAATGCAGGTACTTGTTGAACCTTCACCGTTTTCCTATCATGACCAAGAAAAATACACCCTCAAAGAATTCATTTCGTTCCCGTTCCCGCGCCATGGCGTTGGAGCCGCGCGTTTTGTTTGACGGTG
>CALMCD010000069.1 GCA_937863075.1 uncultured Rhodoferax sp.
ATATGCTTGGTAATCTAATAATTGCCCCGTATCTTCATTGCGCTTACCTAAAACCGCCTCGCGCCCTTCTGCTTCATCCACCCAATACTTTGGTTTGGCATAAGCTGAATCAAATTGCCAAATCATCTTCCCTTCAAACAATGGCAACCTTCCAACCCCCGCCTCGGTTTTGAATAAATGACTGTCGTTGGTCATATCAAATTCACGGGTTAATGATAAATTCCAAACGCCCTCAATTTTTTCACCTAATAAAGGAAATTGCAGCATTTTTTCGGCAATTTGAACATCCAGCGCAGACTTAAATTCCATCACGGAATGGGAATCAGGGGATAAACGGCGGATTAAGTTTACGTCTAATTCTAAAGCGCCTTCTTTGGGAAAACGGGCTAATTCCTCCACATCGTGGCGCATAAAGGCGGCGGGGAAATGATGGGTTTCATCGCCCTTTTCAAACGTCAAAACCACAAATTTGAAACTGCGGTGAACACCTTCAAAAATTTCTTTTTTATTCTCAAAACAAAATAATCCTTCAATTTTTGTTTGTGAAAATAATAAATCGCGTAATCCTTTAGCACCTAAATCGGTATAAATGCCGCTAGGAATCACAATCCCACAATGCCCACCGGCACGTAATAAATGGAAACTGCGCTCTACAAAGAGTTTGTATAAGTTGATGTCGCTGCCAGTTTTTTTGCCATTCACCACCGCGCTTTGGTGCTTGAATTCGGGCGCAGCACGAAACCAACTGGACAAATGCGGAAAGCGGCTTTCATACGCCAACCATGCCTCACGCACTTCGGGGTTTTTCAAAAGTGTGGATTGTTCTTTTTCAAATTCCTTAATGGTCATTTTATTTTTACTGACCAAACCGGAGTATTCGGCAAAAAATTCTTTGGCTTGCGGTTTTAATACTTCCCAAGGCGGATTGGCTAGCACAATATCAAAACCGCCGCGTTTTTGAATGATGTCATCAAACACATACCCCCAATGAAACGGTGTTTGTGCGGCAATATCGGAATCTAATAACTGGCGCTTTTGCGGCTTGCCGAGTTTATTTTTGGCACTATCCCAAGTGGCTTGTTCAAATTTTACGCCAGCGGTTTCTAATTGGTCGCGTAATAAACCATTCATAATGGTATTGGCATCGCGCATTGCGTGGTCGATATTGTCGCGCAATTCCCGCAGATTAAAACTTTTACCAACTATATCGGCAGCATGGCGGTACGCATCTAAATGGCGATTTTTTTCAATAAGCAATTCACCATAACGGGGCTTAAATAAATCGTTTTGCTTGGTGTTGAATTCTACTTCATCCACCCGCATTAACCCGACTAGCGAATTACCGGACAAGATATTAAAGTCGATATTCGGCAATGGCTCTAAATCTTCAACACGGCGCACACTGGCTACCATGCTGAGGAATAAACGTAGCTTCGCAATCTCGCAGGCTTCCTCCATAATATCCACGCCGTAGAGATTATCAGTTACGATACGGCGCTTAATATAGTAGGCGACGCTGGCATGGTTTTTTTTAATATCTTCTAACCATGCGACTAAATCGGTACTCATCTTCATTTCTGCACGCCCCACCACCGCAGAATAAATTTGGATAAGACTTTTTAATGCCGCCACCAAAAATGCCCCCGAACCGACCGAAGGATCAAGGATGCTAATTTTTGGCAATACCTCATTCACCAAACGCAATGCAGTACGGGAATTCATCTGCGCGAGTAAATCGGGGACACTATCAAAACGAATTTCTTTGAAACCCAATTCAGGAATAGCGGGTTCGTTAATGCGCTCTAAAATGAGTTTATGAATACTACGGTCGGCTAAATAACTGGTGATTTCTGGGCGGGTGTAATATGCACCAAAGGCTTTTTGGTTGATATATTTCTCAAAAATATACCCCAACACATCGGGGTTAATTTCGTCCGCTGCGCCATTGGGCGTATCATCCAAATGCCATGTAAAACTTGCAAATAAATCAAAAATGCCATTAAAAGCAATATCTGCAATATGCAGGGTTTTACCAAGGCGTAAATTGTTATTAGCATCTAATTCCAATTTATGCGGTAAAAATAAACCGCCATTGAGATACGGGATTTTTCCGGTTAATTGAATAGATTCCGGCGTGCGATCCGATTCGGGCTTGGCAAAGGCTTCAAAAAACAGGGCGGCTAAAAACTCGCCGTAGAAGTGATTGATGCCACGTTGGTCACTTTTTTCTAGCTGTTCATGCAGGTAGTTAAAGCGTTGCGAGCCGTTTTGGTCTTGTAAAAACCCTTTCTTCTGCATGAACCAAACAAACATCAAACGGTTCAAAAGTACGCTGGCATACCAGCGTTTATCGCGCGGGTCGTCAATACCGTGAATATGTTCGATTAAAGCCAGATGCTGCTGTTGATAGGCTTTGAAGAATTTTTGCGTGGTTTTTTCCACATCCAAAGCCGATGCAATACGCCGCGCGGCTTCTAAAACTGATAATCGCCCCGATGAATCCAATTCCGATAATTCCACCACCATCGCTTGCAATTTGCTGGCAAATAAATCAACGGGTTGCCCTTTGAAATAATCATGACGGCGTGAAATTAGTTTTTGTTTATTTTGATTATCGCGTTTTACCCAATACCACAAACTTTGTGTCGCATCTTGACCTTTGGTATTGGTAAAAATCAACAAATTTTCATTATGGCGTTGGGATATATATTTCCATACCCGTAAACGTTGGGATTCATCCAACCAATCGGCATCGGCAACAATTTGAATGACAAAAATCCCACCTAGTTCGGCAATAGCACGGTACGATAATACAATATCCTTAACCGTATCGCATTCCCACTTTTTGTATGTGGCTGGCGGATTATTCCAGCCTAATACATCAATAAATAAATGTGGAAAATCAAAATTGGAAAGGTATTTCTCAAAGGTGGGAAAATCAAACATATAAATGCCTTAAACTCCTTCAAAGCGCATCGAAAAATCAATCGCTTCCACATCTTTGGTCAGTGCGCCGATGGAAATGCGATCCACACCCGTCGCTGCAATTCCCGCAACGGTAGATAAATTCACGCCACCCGATACTTCCAAAATTGCACGCCCTGCGTTCAAGGCAACCGCTTTTCTGAGCGTCTCTAAATCCATGTTATCGAGCAGAACCATTTTTGCGCCTGCATCCAAGGCTTCGGCAAGCTGGTCTAAATTTTCGACTT
>CALMCD010000070.1 GCA_937863075.1 uncultured Rhodoferax sp.
CGCCATTTTTATCGGTATAACCGAACATATCCAACAAGGCCATGCTACGGGCGGGGCTGTACGCGCTCATCTCGGTGCGCAGATTCGCATCGTAGCCGTAGGTCATAGGCTGAATCGGGGTTTGCGCCGCAATCGCTTGTTTGCGTCTTGGTAAGCGGATTTCTTCTTCGGTGTTGTACGCCAGCGCAATCGCCCGCCGCAGCGCGACTTTATCGGGGGTATAGCCACCAACGATGGGGCTTTCCATATTGAAATATGTCACCGTCACATCGGGGCTGGCGCTGCGTTCCATGCGAATGCCTTTTTTCGCCAAATGCGGCGCGAGCTGGTTATTCGGAATCGCTTGCGCGGCAAAGGCGTTGGGCAGACGTTCCAACAAATCATGGTCGCCTTGCAAGAAGGAAAGCCAGCGCGGTTGGTTTTCTTCGATGATGGAAATTTCCACGCGGTCAATCAGCGGCAGGCGTTTTCCTTCTACTATTTCTTCGCGGAAATTCGGATTCTTCACCAGCACGATTTTGGAAGAGCGTACCCATTCATCCGCCTTGAGCATGAACGCGCCCGTGCCTACGGGGTGTTCCATGATTTTGTCGCCGTAGCGTTCCACCACTTCCCGCGCCAATGCACCCGTTGCCCCCGGATCGGCGAGCAGTGCCAAAAAGCGCGGGCGTGTGTTCTGCAATTTGAATTGAATGGTGTAGCGGTCTAACGCGCGAATCCCCTCCACTTCCTTTTCATAATCGAATTTCGCGCCCGCTTTTTCCGCCGCCTGCCGCAATGCCGCCATGCCGATGAATTTCATTTCTTCCAAATCGGTATAGGTCGGGCTTTTGGTTTGGGGATCGAAAATCCGCTTGATGCTATAGACATAATCGTGCGCCGTCAGCTCGCGCTTTTTGCCACCAAAGGCAGGATCATCGGCAAAATAAATGCCTTTTTGAATGCGGATGGTGAAGGTGCGAAAGTGATCGCCAATCTCCGGCATGGCGGTGGCGATGTTGGGCACAATTTTCGCCGGACGCGCCGCATAATCGTAGCGGTAGAGCGATTCAAAAATGTTCGCGGTAATGGTGTGAGAATAAAGGTCAGAAATCTGCGCCGGATCAAATCCGGTTTCCGCAACGGGGAAGGCGTAGCGCAAGGTTTTCGTATGCCCCACTACGGCATTCATGAGCAGGATAAAAATCAATATCAGCTTTTTCATAAGTCTTTATAACGTTTCATCAATTTTTCGTAACATTAAGGACATTGCCATTGTTTATAAAGTAGCAGGGAAGAAAGATAAAAAGATAGAAAGATATAAGGAATGTCATGATGACTGCTACCCTCGCCTCGGAATACCAACGCATTCGCCAGACCAGCGTAGCGATTTGTACCCCACTGGCCCGCGATGATTACCAACTGCAAAGCATTGTAGAAACCAGCCCCCCCAAATGGCATTTAGGGCATGTGACATGGTTTTTTGAAACCTTTTTGCTGCAAGCGTTTGTGAAAGATTACCAACCGTTTCACACCGACTACAACTACCTGTTCAATTCTTATTACCAAACCGTCGGCTCGATGCAGCCACGCGCCGAACGCGGCTTGATGTCACGCCCAACGGTGGAGGAAGTCTACGCCTACCGCGCCGCGATTGATGAGCGCATACTGGATTTACTGACCAACGCAGACCCCAGCCAAGCGCAAGAAATCGCCACACGAATCACACTCGGCTTGCACCACGAACAGCAACACCAAGAACTGCTGTACATGGATATTAAGCATAATTTCTGGCGCAACCCCCTGCGCCCGATTTATTTGCCCCAAACCTTACCCGTGCAAGAAGCAACCGCGCTGACATGGGAAACCCGTGACGGTGGCTTAATCGAAAGCGGTTTCAACGACGGCGATTTCGCCTACGACAACGAACGCCCGCAACACAAGGTTTGGCTTGAACCGCACCGCCTCGCGTCGCGCCTTACTACCAATGCCGAATACCTCGCTTTCATCAACGATGGCGGCTATCAACGCGCCGAACTTTGGCTAGCAGATGGTTGGTATTACCGCAAACAACACGGTTGGCAAGCGCCGTTGTATTGGGAACAGCGTGATGGGCAGTGGTACGAATTTACCCTGCACGGATTTGAACCGATCAACCTGACCGCACCCGTTGCCCA
>CALMCD010000071.1 GCA_937863075.1 uncultured Rhodoferax sp.
GTATCCGTGAAAGCCACGTTCATGACGTGCAAATCACCAAAGAAGCGCCGAATTATCGGGCGGATTGATTGAGGAATATGGGAAGTGCCGGAAGATTAAAGTTATTATCAAATTCCGCTACTTCCCATAAGAAATATAAATTTCATCTTTAATGCAAAGTTAAATTCATTACTATATTAATTAACCATAAAACATTATATGAGCGATATAGAAAAATTTATTGAGGATAACATTCTTAATATTGTTGCTTTAGTTACAATTTTAATTTGTAGCTTTTGGGCATGGTATGGGATTTACAAAGCCAAAGAAAACTCACCCTCCAGTCAATACGCGAAACACGCACCGTCTATTTTAGCAACGGTCGGTATATTTTTTAGCTTCTTAGGCATTGCCTTGGCACTAATAAGTTTTGATGTGAATAATATTCCTGAAAGTATTCCTAATTTATTGAACGGCTTAAAATCTAAATTTATAGCAAGCCTAATGGGGATGTTTGCTTCCATTGTGGTAAAAATAATGCAAGTTTTAAAAATTAAAGATAAATCAATCATGCCTCTCGATAGAGAAAAAGAGATGATTGATTTACTTTCAAACTTGTTGGAAAATAACAAAAGTAATAATCAACAATTATTGCCTGAATTAGTAAAACAGAGCGGTTTATTAGAATCTATTAAAAATAGCTTGGTTGGTGATGGGGATTCTTCGGTTATTACACAGCTTAAACTGGTTAAATCAGAAATAAGTGACCTCGACAAACACTCAACACAGAATTTTACGAATAGCATTAAATACAATTACAATTATCTCAGTACCTTGAATAAAACAATGCAAGATGGTTTTAAAAATCAAATAGATAAATTTGATGAATTTTCAAAAATTTTAGCAGAAAATAACTCTAAAGCTTTTATTGAGGCGCTAGAAAAAGCTATGCGTGATTTCAACAATAATATAACTGAACAATTTGGTGAAAATTTCAAAGAACTCAATAGAGCAGTTGGGGAATTATTAAAATGGCAAGATAATTATAAAGCTCATGTTGAGAAGTTACAAGAAAACTTCCAAATTACTTTGGACTCTGTGAAAATTATTGAAAGTTCTTTTAGTGGCATTCAATCACGTTCTGAAAAGTTTACTGTTACTTCTGAAAATCTTCATATAATTTTGGAAGGATTGGATGGTCAATTAAAGGACTTAAATAACCATCTAAAAGCTTTTGATGCGCTTGCCAGCAATGCTAAAGATGCCTTCCCTCACATTGAAGATAATTTAACCAAACTCACTTCTGGTTTCAAAAATTCAACAGAGCAATCACTTTTTGTTATTACGGATACAGTAACGAGTATGCGTGAAAATCTTTTGGATACAACATTAACAATGCGTAATGCTATGAACGAGCAAAAAGACGCATTGACTAGCACTAGCCAAGATTTCAAAACGGTTACAAAAAATCTGACTAAAGAAACCAAAGAAAGCATTGATAATTACCGAGACTCATTGCAACAAACAATACACAATTACGAACGTGAATTGCAAAAAGTCGTGCAAGATCAAATGAGCCACGTTGGTAATGCTATTAAATCGTCTAGCGAACAGTTTAATAAATTACTTATTGAAAATACGACAAAAAGCACCGGTATTTTAGAGCAACAAACAGATCGCTTAGATCGTGCTTTACAAGAAGAGCTACGGAAATCTATTGAAACAATGGGGAAACATTTGGCAGCATTGTCTAATAAGTTCGTAAGCGATTATTCACCTCTTACTGAAAAACTAAGAGAAGTGGTCAGATTAGCTGAGGATTTAAGGAGAGGGCGTAACTAATGAAACATGATCACACTGAAGATGGTGAACATTGGCTATCATTAAGCGACATGATGTCTGGCTTAATGGTCATATTTTTATTTATTGCCATTACTTATATGATGAATGCCAAACATGAGAAAGATAAGGTTGTTGAAATTGCTGTTACATATGAGAAGAATAAAGATATTATTTATAGCAGACTTATTAAAGAATTTAAAAATGATTTAGATAAATGGAATGCTGAAATAGATAAAGATAATTTATCCTTTAGATTTAAAGCACCTGATATTTTATTTGATATAGGGAAGTCGGGATTAAAACCACCATTCAAGGAAATTCTCAATAGCTTTTTTCCACGCTATATTAATGTATTAAAAGACTATGCGCAAGAAATAGAGGAAATCCGTATTGAGGGACATACCTCCTTAGATTGGGCTGGAGACTCATATTCAGCCGATGAAAGTTATTTCAAAAATATGGCATTATCTCAAGAACGAACGCGTGCGACTTTAGAGTATTGCTTGTCATTGCCACAAATTAGTGAAAAACGAATATGGATAAAAAGTGTTTTAACCGCTAATGGGTTATCTTCTAGTAAACTTATTTATAAAGAAGATAAGACAGAAGATGCAGCAAGATCACGGCGAGTGGAATTTAGAATAAGAACGAATGCCGAGCAACAAATTATCAAGATACTAAAAAAGAAGTAACAATGAAATTGGATATTGATTTCCAAGATTTGGAAAAATTAGTTTCAAACATGGGAGCATCACCAATAGAATGGAAAAGTGATGTCACCATCAAAGCAATAGAGTCTGATTGGAGAATACAATTAGAAACAAAAGGAATAGATGTCGCCATTGATGATGTTTCTATAGAGTCTAGTGGTTTAATTAAATATAATGGCGAACAAATTTTGCTACACATTAAGGAAGTATCTAGCTTTGGTCAGCGTGATCAATTACCAAAATTTCATTTCTATGATTGCAATACGCTAAAGAAAATGAGGTCATCTGGGCGATTTGATAGATATGTTGTAACTCAAAGGAAAGATGGAACTTTTTTGGTTGATAAAAAATTAAATAACTATTTTTATCAAAGGGACTGCATTATAGAATTGCATTGCTGTAAAAATTGCTTAAATTGGTATAATCGTAACTATCAAAATAGTTGCACAGTAAATGATTTTGATATTGATAGGTTTTTTCAACAAGTCAGTAATACACCAATTGCAAGAAAACCTATTTACACTGATCTAACGGCTCCTACATCTGGATATACCAGAGATTGGAATGATGTTTCATTAAGAATGAGGGAAAAATACAGATGGATTTGCCAAAAATGCTATGTGAATTTTAATCACAATAGAAGTTATTTACAAGTACATCATATTAACGGTGTAAAAAGTGATAACAAAGAAGGTAATTTAAAGGTTTTATGCAAATATTGCCACTCACAAGAACCCTATCATGAACACATGAGAAATTGATAATCTGAACCTACTATGCACCAAAAAATCCTCATTCTCGACTTCGGTTCCCAAGTCACGCAACTCATCGCCCGCCGTGTGCGGGAAGCGCATGTATTCTGCGAAGTGCATCCCTGCGATGTCACCGAGCAATGGGTACGCGATTACGCCGCCGATGGGCATTTGAAAGGCATTATTCTTTCCGGTAGCCACGCTAGTTTGTGGGAAGATGAAACCCTCCGCGCCCCGCAAGTGGTGTTTGAATTGGGTATTCCCGTTTTGGGCATTTGCTTTGGGATGTACGCCATTGCCGCCGCCTTGGGTGGCAAAGTGGAAGGCGGACACAAGCGCGAATTTGGCTATGCCGAACTCCGCGCCCACGGTCACACCAAGCTCCTGGACGGTATTGCCGACTACACCACGGATGAAGGGCATGGAATGCTCCACGTCTGGATGAGCCACGGCGATAACGTCACCGAAATGCCCCCCGGATTCAAGCGCATGGCGAGTACCGATAGCTGCGCGATTGCAGGCATGGCAGACGAAGAACGCCGCTTCTACGCCGTGCAATTCCACCCCGAAGTCACGCACACCGCCCAAGGCGCGGCGATTTTGAATCGCTTTGTGTTGGATATTTGCCAAGCCCGCCCCGACTGGGTGATGAAAGACTACATCGAAGAAGCCGTAGCCCACATCCGCGCCCAAGTGGGTGATGAGGAAGTGATTTTGGGCTTATCCGGCGGTGTCGATTCCTCGGTGGCGGCGGCGTTGATTCACCGTGCGATTGGCGATCAACTGACCTGCGTGTTTGTCGATCACGGGCTGCTGCGCTTGAACGAAGGCGATATGGTGATGGAGATGTTTGCCGGAAAACTCCACGCCCGTGTCATTCGCGTGGATGCCAGCGATTTGTTCCTCGGCAAACTCGCGGGTGTGAGCGACCCGGAAAAGAAACGCAAAATCATCGGCGGTTTGTTTGTGGATGTCTTCAAAGAAGAAGCCGCCAAGCTCAAAGCCGGAACGGGCGGACACAAAGGTGCAACCTTCTTGGCACAAGGCACGATTTACCCCGACGTGATTGAATCCGGCGGCGCGAAAAGCAAAAAAGCGGTCACCATCAAGAGCCACCACAATGTAGGCGGTTTGCCCGAACAACTCGGCTTGAAATTGTTAGAGCCGTTGCGCGAATTGTTCAAAGACGAAGTGCGCGAATTGGGCGAAGCCCTCGGTTTGCCGCACGATATGGTCTATCGCCACCCCTTCCCCGGCCCGGGTTTGGGTGTGCGCATTTTGGGCGAAGTGAAAAAGGAATACGCCGATTTGCTGCGCCGTGCCGATGCCATCTTCATCGAAGAACTCCATAACTTCAAAGAAGAATCGTCCGGTAAGACATGGTACGAGCTGACGAGCCAAGCGTTTACCGTGTTCTTGCCCGTCAAGAGCGTGGGCGTGATGGGCGACGGTCGCACTTACGAATACGTGGTGGCTTTGCGTGCCGTGCAAACCAGCGACTTTATGACGGCAGACTGGGCTGAATTACCCTACGCTTTACTGAAGAAAGTATCGGGGCGCATCATCAACGAAGTGCGCGGCATCAATCGGGTAACCTACGATGTATCGAGCAAGCCACCCGCTACGATTGAATGGGAATAAGGATGTGAACCACGGGTAAATCGTTGGCATTGCCTGCTAACCGCTTCTTTCCCTGCCAAGCTCTGCCATCCTAACTCTGGCTTACACTTGATGCCTGGCAAGGAGATAGCTTATGCAAAACGATGATTCCCGTTCAGAAACCGCACCCGATAGCAGCAATACCGTCCTGCGCAAACGGCGTAAGGGCATTTATATATTGCCCAACTTATTTACGCTGGCGGCGTTATTTGGGGGGTTTTATGCCATTGTGATGGCGGTTAATGGTCGATTCGACCTCGCAGCAGTCGGGATTTTTTGCGCGATGGTGTTGGATAGTTTGGATGGGCGCGTCGCCCGCATGACCAATACCCAAAGCGCATTCGGCGAACAGATGGATTCGCTTTCCGACATGGTTTCCTTTGGCGCAGCTCCGGCTTTAACCGCCTACATCTGGGCGCTGCAAGGCTTGGGACGCTGGGGCTGGGTTGCTGCCTTTGTTTACTGCGCGTGTGCGGCACTGCGGCTGGCACGGTTTAACGTCAATACGGCGGTGGTCGATAAACGGTATTTTCAAGGCTTGCCCTCCCCTGCTGCGGCTGCATTGGTAGCGGGCTTTATCGGGGTGTGTACTGAGCTGGGCATACGCGGCAATGATATGGCATGGCCCATGTTTGCTCTGGCACTGTATTCGGGGTTGACGATGGTCACCAATATCCCGTTTTATAGCTTCAAAGACATTCGCATGAAACGCAGCGTACCCTTTGCCGTGATTGTGTTGATTGCACTGGGCATTGCCGCGATCAACATCGACCCGCCTACGGTGATGTTTGGCATTTTTGTGTTCTACGGCGTGAGCGGCTATGTGATTTACATTTGGCGCAAAGTGAAGGGGGTGCAAACCAGCGTTATCAGTACCTCCACCACCGATCCAGAAGAGAAAGGGCTGCACTAATTAGTGTGCTTAAAAAACGGGATACGTTACAACGTGTCCCTGATTACAACGTTAGCCCAAAAATAAAGAGGTATAACTCTATGTCATTTAGCCAGTTCAAAAATGTTGCCGAAGTTCAAAAAGCATACAAAATTAAATACGATGAAGGCATTTTTATTGATGAAGTAGATATAGCAGTTCCTCAAAATTTGATTGATGAATTTAAGTTCAACAAAGAAAATATCGATGTCTTTTCATCTGAAGCATCAAGAAGTGAGTTAATCATTTCACCACTATTGCGGGAAGTGTATAAAAATCATAGCAAAAACTACTCTTTCTGGATACAAAAATCTATTTCATTTGATGAAATACTAACCGGTACTCCTGACTATATTTTTTCAAAAAGATCATCCTTGGGAAAAACAGTTCTTGAAACCCCCATTGTGATAGTGGTAGAAGCCAAGAAAAATGACTTTGAACAAGGATGGGGTCAATGTTTGGCTCAATTAGTCGCTTCTCAAAAAATAAACAACAATGACCAGAATCCTATCTATGGCATTGTTACGGATGGTAATTTATGGCAATTTGGGAAGCTGGTTGAAAATGTTTTTACTATTAACGAGCAGAATTATACAATCGACCATCTCAAGGAGCTTTATGGTGCGCTTGAATATATAGCTGATACGATTGAAGAAAATAACACAACCCAGTAAAAACCGATGAAAAAATTAGCAATATCGGCTGCCACGCTTATCTTACTTGCAGGGTGTGCCACCCAAGAGACTGCCCGCCCTTCCGCAGAAAAAGCCAAGGCGATTCAAAATGTCGTGGTTATTTATGCCGAAAACCGCAGTTTTGATCACCTCTACGGTCTCTTTCCGGGTGCGAACGGTATCAGCCGCGCGACCGATGTGCAAAAGACCCAGCTTGACCACGATGGCACGCCGTTGAAAGAACTCATCATCTTCGGTTCGGATGGCAAGCCTGCGCCACGCTTTCCCCGTCTACCAAATGGGCCGTTTCGCATTGATGCACCGCCTGTGAATCTTCCGCCCAGTGTGGTGGTGATGAGTCCTACGCATCTTTTTTACCATAACCAAGCGCAAATCAACGGCGGTCAAAACAATATGTTTGCGGCTATCTCCAACACCGGCGGTTGGTCGATGGGGTATTACGATGGCAGCCAGCTCAAGCTCTGGCAGTGGGCGAAAGACTATACGCTGGCGGATAACTTCTTTATGGCGGCTTTTGGCGGCTCGTACTTGAATCACCAGTATTTGATTTGTGCCTGCGCCCCTATCCACGAAAACGCGCCCAGCCTGATGCGGGCGCGGCTGGATGCCAATGGCAAGCTAGAAAAAATGCCCGACTCCCCTTCTGCGAGCGTGGGTGCGGTGAAGTTCTACAAAGGCGATACCGTCACCCCCGATGGTTATTCCGTCAACACCAGCCAGCCGCCTTACCAACCCAGTGGCGTACCTCCGGTAGACAATCGATCGGCGGCTTACGCCAATCCGCGTGGCAATCCCGTTCCCCCGCAAACCGCGACCACCATCGGCGATACGCTTTCTGCCAAAGGTATCTCATGGGCGTGGTTTGGCGGCGGCTATCGGCAAGCGTTGGCAGACGGTATGCAGCCCGCTGATGCTCCGCGCAAGGTGATTTACCACCACGGTGCGGATTCTTTGAATTTTCAGCCGCACCACCAGCCCTTCAACTATTACAAACGCTTTGAACCGGGTACGCCCGACCGTGAACGGCATCTGCGCGATGGGGAAGACTTCGTTCAGGCGATTGAAACAGGCACACTCCCTGCCGTGAGCTTCTACAAACCCGCTGGTATTTTTACCCAGCATCCGGGTTATGCCGACATTGTGACTGGCGATGCGCACATCCACGCGGTACTGGAAAAGCTCAAAGCCAGCCCGCAATGGAAGGATATGCTCATCATCGTGACCTACGATGAAAACGGTGGCTACTGGGATCACGTTCCGCCCCCCACGGGTGAAGGTTGGAGCGATCGCTTCGGCCCCGGAACCCGCATCCCCGCCCTGTTGATTGGCCCGCAGGTGAAGAAGGGCTATATTGATTCCACCCCGATGGATACCACGTCGATCTTGCAATTTATCACGCGGCGTTTTGGCTTAGAACCGCTGGCCGGTGTGCGCCCGAAGATGGGCGATTTAACCTCGGCTTTGAAAGATTAACCCAATCACCCCAACAACCCCACCTCATCCGCTGTCAGCCCAAACAATTCACACACCAGTGCATTGATTTCCCGTTCGGCGCGGGTGATGGTTTGGGTTAATTCGTTGATGCGGGTTTGGGTGGTGGTGAGGTAGTTATCCCAATCGTTACGTTCTTGTAAATTCAAATCCCGTTTGAATCGTTTTTTCAATTCCGCCGTAAACCCTGAAAAACTGGGCAACGCATCGCTCCACGCGGCGGGTAATTTTCCGGTGGGGGAAAAATCACGCACGGCGGCATGATTGAATTTTCTGATTTCAATAAACCGCTGTTCGGCTGCGGTTTGCGCAGTTTTGGCTAATTTCGCTAATTGGGATTTTTGGGTTTCGTTTGCGGGGGGAATGGGTAAGGTTTGAACATATTGCGCACGCAGTTCATAGAATCCACCACGTACCGCAGGTGACATACCACATAACAAAAACCATATAACTTTAGAATTAAAAAATGCCGAAAGGTAAATTTCATTACTTGGAATAATGTAACATTTATCATTTGAAAAATAATTTTTCTCTTCAAATAAAAAAAGCGCAGCCGGGCTAAAATGGGGATAAATTATCTTTGAGGTTTCAAATTTATCATAATAGGCACAAGCACGCAATTCCCACCAAAACTCTCCTTTATCACTGCGCTTGCGGGCAGCGGTTTCAAAGTTTTTGAGCCAGCGGGCAATGGCTGGTTGTTTATTTTGAAATAATTCCCATGCCTGTGCTTCACTTCCACCACGAAGCGTGCTACCACTTTTGATAAGTAAAATATATTCATTTTTACTTTCAATACGCCATTTCTTCAAATTCTCACCACGTAAAAATGGTTTTATTATTTCATCACTACGCGGGTCTTCTGAAATTAAGCGTTCACGGGTAGCGGCATCAATCACAAAGGCTTCATTCAATCCGGTTTTAATGCCGTAAAAAGGCGAGCCGTAAACTTCTTTGAGCGTGGGATGCTGCCCCATTATTTTTTGACGCAACGCATTCAAACGCCCATCTTCTAATTGCCAACTTTGCGCAGTTAATTGCCCTTGAATTAAAACGGCTGCTTTTTCTTTGAACGTATCATTCAATTTTTCCGGCACTTTATTTTGAATGGCCAGAAATTGAATCGAATGTGCAGCATCGGGCGTGGTGGTACGGCGCATTGTCATAATGACGGGATAGGTGGTTACGCCTTCAAATACTTGGACATCGCCAAAATCGACAATAGATTCAAGCTGTGCATTTTCCAGCAAATACGATCGCAAAGGCGCACCCGAGCTGGTTTTGAAAAAAGTTCCCGATGAAATAAAACCCAAACGCCCTTTTTCTGGTCGCAATAAACGAATACCCTGTTCAAAGAAATAAGTGTATAAATCCGCCCCGCCATTAAACACCGCATAATGCTTTTCTAAATAGGGTTTAGAGGAACTAAAACGCTCCTGTCGCACATACGGCGGATTACCGACAATAATATCAAATCCACCCTGCGCAGCAACTTCAGGAAAAGCGGTATCCCAATCAAAATCGGTTTGAATCAAACTATTGCCCACGCGCAAATGCGATTCTAAACTTTCCAGTGGTTTACCATATTGCGCGGTTTTCAACCAAAGGCTTAATTTGGTAATTTCGATACTCTCGGCATTCAAATCGACACCATAAAGGTTGCCGGATAAAATGGTTTTGTCGGTATCAAAAACGTCCATATTGCCGGTGATGGTGGCAATTTGGGCATTGATATTCAGATATTCGGCGTGTAACACATCAAAAACCGCCACCAAAAATGCCCCCGAACCACAAGCAGGGTCGCAGATTTTCAAGGCGCTTAATGTGGAAAGCCATGCCCGCCAAAATTGCAATTCCACCACCCGCGCGGGTTGTTGCAAGGTTTTGGCCGATCGCTTTTCTTCGGCGGTGGGTTTGCGCCAATCGTTCGTATTTTTATACCCTTCCATGCACGCAGCACGGGCATCTTCTAATGTTTTGCCTAAGGTTTGTTCAACAATAAAAGCGGTAATAAATTCGGGCGTATAAACAATACCATGCTCTTTTCGCGCCCCACTGACCGAGGTTTTAATGGACGATTGCGCCGACTGCACCAAATTATCCAACGTAAACGCGCCGCTATTGGCGAGTTCTTGCAGTTCTTCTAAATCGCTAATCGACTGCTCAAAAATATGCCCCAGCACATTCACCGAGACTTCGCCGCCAAAATCGTATTTTCCAAATTCTTGAAAAACATCGCACGCCGAATCGGTCACCGTCAGCTTATCCAAAAACGCATCGGGCGCAAATAAACCACCGTTATACAATGGAACGCCGCGTTCGGGCAGGCCTTTATCCACGGCTTCAAAAAGTGCTTGGTAGTTTTCCCAAATCGGTATTTTTTTCCATGCCCTTTGCGTATGTACCGATTTTAATGTTCCAGCAGGTAATAATCCCCGCTGCTGCGCAAATGCTACAAATAAAATGCGGTCAAGCAATTTTTGTACGGGTGCAATTAAAACCTTGGGTTCAAGGTCGTTCGATTGTGCCAGTGCAATAATCAACTGTACCCGCCAGCGTCGATAATCGGCATACAATTCACGGGTAATTTGTTTTTCAATCGCCCCCGATTCGTTCAACAACTCCAGCGTGCGCCCACCCAGCAGATTATTAACGCTTAATAATAATTGAAACCGATGGTATTCGGCAGGGTTATTGGCAATTTCTAATAAATCAAAGCGCTCATACACACGGCGGGTATGCCCCACGGCGTAGAGGCGAATTTCCAGCATATTGGTTAATAGCAGAAACTTGGCATTGGGAACATCCATCGCATATTCCCACACCTGCTGCACGGGCGATTTGAAACGCCCCGACATCATCACATCCAAATCGGGGGTATCTGCCCCTTTTAATTCAAAGGGGACTAGGATTTGGTCGTCTTGTGGATTATTATTTCCAAAACGCCCTAAAACCACATCCACCCGCCCTTTTCCAACATATTTTTCATCCGCCAGCGTATAACCGCCACTGCTGCCAAAGGTGGAATAACCCAGCACCTCACAAAATATCTTTTGTACAAACGCATTGCGAATGTGTTGTTCTTTTTGCTGATAAATGCTTTTATTACCAATCGTTTCCGACCAATCACGCAGTATTTGCTGATGGGCAAGCGGCACGGCATCCGCAGCGCATGAACGGGTAATAAGACGGGCGTTAAAAAGCGGTTGGTGGTTTAGGGGTCGGGTCATGGGGGGAGAATAATGACATTAACGCGAAGAAAACGCCAGCCGTGCCGCCAGCCCCGTAAAAACGACGGCAGCCGTGCGGTTCAGCACAATATGGGCGCGTTCTGAGCGTTGAAAAACCGCGCCAAAACGTGCTGCAAACCACGCAATCACACCAAAGGTGAACAGCGCGGTTAATCCAAATAGCAGCCCCAGCAGCGCGATTTGCATCGGCACATCACCCCGCTCGGCATCGACAAACTGCGGCAAAAACGCCAAAAAGAAAATCGCCACCTTGGGGTTGGTGACATTCATCACCACGCCGCGCAAATAGGTTTTGAGGGGTGAGAGTGCCTCCGTAGTCGCGGCTTTACCCAAACCCGCTGGCGCATTCCACGCCCCCCAAGCCAAGTACAGCAAATACGCCGCGCCAATCAATTTCAACACCGTAAACGCCATCGCCGAAGCCGCTAGCAATGCCGCCAAGCCCAACGCCACCGCTGCCGTATGAAAAAGCAAGCCCGAACACAAGCCCAGCACCACCAGCAAACCCGCCTTACGCCCATGCACCGCCGAATGCAGCAGCACAAATACGTTATCGGGGCCGGGGGATAGGCTTAATAAAAAACTCGCTAATACAAAACTCAGCAGCATGATTTGCTTTCTATCGCTTTTTCCACCGCCAACACCCGCGCTCGATGAATCCATTGGCCAATTTGGACACCGCTTGCCCCCACTGCTTGGGCATTGGCCGCGATGACGTTCGTCACCACAGAAAGAGCCTCATCCAATGCCTTCAACAGCCGTGGCGCTTGCGGGTACGGTTGATCTTCAAATCCCCAACGCCCCCGCGCATCGCATTCGCAGGCTTGCAAAATTTGGGCGAAACGCGCGGGTTTGCGGATGGCATCGCAGCGTTCCAACAAGCGCACCAAAGCCGCCGCGCCCATATCGCCACTGCGGTGGATATTGCCATGCTCCCGCGCGACCACATCCGCCAATTCTTTGCACTCCACCGGAACGCGCAGCCGTTGGCACACGCCTTTGAGCAGCCGCCCACTGCGTTCTTCATGCCCAATGTGGCGCGGCAAAACATCGGCAGGCGTAGTTCCCTTGCCTAAATCGTGCGTCAGGCAAGCAAAGCGCACGGGCAGCGGCGCATTCAACTCGGCGGACATATCCAGCACCAGCATGACGTGAACGCCGGTATCGACTTCAGGATGGTAATCCGCCCGCTGCGGCACGCCCCACAGCCGATCCAATTCGGGCAACAAATGCGCCAACGCGCCGCATTCCCGCAGCACGGTGAACATACGGGAGGGTTGTTTCTCCATCAACCCACGCGCCAATTCTTGCCACACGCGCTCAGGGACTAGGTGATCGACATCGCCGTTTTGCACCATATCGCGCATCAAATCCATCGTTTCGGGCGCAATGGTGAAATCGGTAAACCGTGCGGCAAAACGGGCGATACGCAAAATCCGCACGGGGTCTTCGACAAAGGCGGGACTAACATGGCGCAGAACTTTATTTTCAATATCTGCACGACCGTTGTAGGGGTCGATTAAATCATTCAAATCCTTGATAACGCCCGTGCTATCTGCGTAAGTAGCTATTGAATTGATAGTAAGATCACGCCGTGCTAAATCGTCTTCCAGCGTGACATCGGGCGCAGCGTAAACGGAAAACCCCCGATACCCGGGAGCGGTATTGCGCTCCGTGCGAGCCAGTGCGTATTCTTCTTGGGTACGTGGATGCAAGAACACCGGAAAATCTTGCCCCACTTGGACAAAGCCTTGTTCCAGCATCTGCTGCGGCGTTGCGCCCACGACTACCCAATCTTTATCCTTCACGGGCAAGCCCATCAAGGCATCACGGACTGCACCGCCTACGAGGTAGGTTTGAATAGGGTTCATCGG
>CALMCD010000072.1 GCA_937863075.1 uncultured Rhodoferax sp.
TTTACGATTTCTTGGTGAAGGAGAATTGAAGTTCACTTCATTGGATTGACTTTGTTGTAGATTGTTAAGTGAGGATTAACAATCTACAATCATCACCATGATCAAGACATTCCGCCATAAAGGGTTGGAGGCATTTTTCCGCACAGGCAGTAAAGCGGGTATCCAACCGCACCATGCTGCTAAATTGCGCATCATGTTGACGATGCTGAATAGTGCCACATGCCCTGAAGACATGAATACTCCTAGCTGGCGGCTTCATTCGCTGTCTGGTGATTTACTCAACCATTACGCGGTATCGGTCAATGGCAACTGGCGTATGACTTTTATCTTTGTGGGTGAGGATGTCGAACTCGTCAACTACTTGGACTACCACTAGGAATTAGGAGGCATTACCATGAGCCAAATGCACAACCCTGCACATCCCGGCGAAGTGTTGCGGGAATGGTTGCCCGAAGGGATGACCGTTACCAGTGCCGCACAAGCCTTACAAATTTCCCGCGTTACGCTGTCCAAAGTGTTGAACGGCAAAGCGGGAATCAGTGCTTCAATGGCCTTGCGCCTTTCGCAATGGCTCGGTACATCACCCGATGTGTGGTTGGGTATGCAATCCCAGTGGGATTTATGGCAAGCAGAACAAAATCCCCTGCCAAAGATTCAACCACTGGTTTTCTCTTACCCCACGACTACAGCACCTGCATCACGTTCGGCGATGGTGTAGGTAAACTTAATGCACCTCAATTAACAGCCACCGTAGTTTTTATTGCCGCTGGCTGTAAGTGTATAAGTACCTCCATTAGGGCCTGTGTAGCAGATTTTTCCTGATGGTGTTACGGTGCGCGTGGGGTATGTCGTCGTTGGTAATTGTGTTGAATTAGTTGATATGGTGGTAGTTGACGAGGTAGTTGGTGTGGTGGTTGTGGCACAACTTGCAACTATAGAATCTGCTTTTTCCTTAAGAACTGCATCACACGCCGAAGTAATAGTGGGATCGGATGAGCAGGTTGTTCGTACACTATCGTCACCTGTTAATGCCGAATTAATGTTCTGCAACAGACTGGTTCGCCCAGTTTTGAGCTGCTCACTAATCGTCATATTCTTTAGTGAGAATCCCAAACCCAAAACTACACAGTTTTTGGTGCTTTTCGATGCAGCTTGTTTAACCAGCACTAGGGTACGGGCTACGATGCTTGCGTCTTGATAGTTGCTATCTGTACTGCGTTTGGCGATGAAGTTTTCTGCTATTGAAACAGCGTTATTCAACCCTAGTTCAGACAATACAGCGGTTTGTGCTTTTTCAAAAGTCTGTGTGCTGTCAGTGGTAATTTTTGCCTGCGCCATGTCTGTTAGCGGATTTATTACCGTATGTTGTCCTGCGGGGGCGCGTAAGGTGTAAGACGTTGTAACCAATCCCGTATCAGCATCAGATGACACGCCTGCTGTAATTACTGCTAATAATTTAGCTCCTGCAACATTAGATGTCGGAATGGACAGAGTGGCTTGACCTGTACTATCTGTGATTCCTTGTATTTCATTTGTGTCACATAGATCGTTGTTATTGGCATCCCAGCACACCACAGCATTGCTAATGAGTCCATCCATAACGATAGGCGTGATTTTGGTGACAGCTGTAGCCGTTGCATTGTTACTGCCCCCACCACCACAAGCGGTAAGTGTGAGAGCGGCTGCTGTGATTAACCCAACAGTAAAGTGTGATGTGCAAAATTTCATAGTGAGATGCCTGTTATAAAAATAGATGTTGTGCAGTTACCCCACCACCACCGCAGCCCCATCCCCGCGTTCGGCAATAGCGCCGATGGTGTAAACGGTTTCGCCCAAAGCGGTTAAGGTTGCGGTGCAGGCTGCGGCATTGGCAGCGTCCACCACCACCACCATGCCGATGCCGTTGTTGAAGGTACGATTCATTTCGATGTCGTCAATGCCAGCGGTGGCTTGCAGCCATGCGAATAGTTCGGTTTGCGGCCAGCTTCCTTTTTGCAGATGGGCTGCCATGCCTTCGGGCAATACGCGTGGAATGTTTTCCAGCAAACCGCCGCCCGTAATATGCGCCAAGGCTTTGATGGGGTGCTGTGCCAGTGCCGCGAGTACCGATTTCACGTACAGGCGCGTGGGTTCCATGATGGCGGTTTTGAAGGATTTGCCGTCCAAGGTGGCGGGCATCGTTCCGGCGGCTTCGGCGCGTTCAATGCACTTGCGCACCAAGCTAAAGCCGTTGGAATGTACGCCGTGGCTTGCCAAACCCAGCACCACATCGCCCGCTTGCACATTCGCGCCCGTGAGGATTTTGGATTTTTCGACTGCGCCCACGGCAAAGCCTGCCAAATCGTATTCGCCTGCGGGATACATTCCGGGCATTTCAGCGGTTTCCCCACCAATCAAGGCGCAGCCGGATAATTCGCAGCCCTTGGCAATGCCACCCACTACGGCAGCGGCGGTATCCACATCCAGCTTGCCGCAGGCGAAGTAATCTAAAAAGAATAATGGTTCTGCGCCTTGCACCAGCACATCGTTCACGCTCATGGCAACCAAGTCGATGCCGACGGTGTCGTGCATATTCCATTCAAAGGCGAGTTTTAATTTCGTACCTACGCCATCCGTGCCGGATACGAGTACGGGTTCTTGGTAGCGTTTGGGGATTTCAAACAGCGCACCAAAGCCGCCGATGCCCGCCAGCACGCCTTCGCGCATGGTTTTTTTGGCAAGGGGTTTGATACGCTCGACCAGCGCGTCGCCAGCGTCAATATCAACCCCCGCATCTTTATAAGAAAGCGGAGTTGTAGTGGAAGGAGTGGAGGGGGGGGTGGAAAAAGTCATGAAAATGCAGCCTATAGAATTTGCCTAAATTTTAAGGGTTCGTCATGCAGTTAAGTTCCGAACAAAAACGAC
>CALMCD010000073.1 GCA_937863075.1 uncultured Rhodoferax sp.
AAGTTAAATTTCTGCCGAATATCTTTAAGATTAAAATCACTGTAGGACATATCAATTTAACTCCAGAATAAATTACTATTCATTATAATTATTCCTTGCAGAGCCAATGCCGATTTCTATTTGTCTGTAGAGATTTTCATCCTCGCATCTACCCATGCTGTTTGGGCAGCAGAGTTCGACTACTACAGAAAGGCTATTCCGAAACCAAGCAACATCAACCCCCATAGGAGGAATAGCGTGGGCATGGGCAAGATAGCTGACCGCCCAAGTAATGATATTTGGGTCTCGCTCTTGATTGACAAGGAACTCCTCGTGAAATAAGGCCTCTTTTAAGAATATATCCGCCAATGAATTAGTAAATACATCCGTAATAGGATTATTGTGCCAAGCAATATTGCGTGCGAGTTCAAGGCACGCAAGTTTGAGGTGGTCGTGATTAAGTGGCAGATGCGTCATGCTATACCCGAAGTACCTATCTAAAAAATAGACTATGTATCTTTTTCACCCACCCGCATTTCCGCCGCCCGCGCATGACCTTGCAGCCCTTCACTATGCGCCAATACCGAGGCGATTTTTCCTAAAACTTGCGCCCCTTGCTGACTAACTTCAATCAAGCTAGAGCGTTTCTGGAAATCATAAACCCCCAACGGGCTAGAAAAACGTGCCGTGCCGCTGGTGGGCAAAACGTGGTTCGGGCCTGCGCAATAATCGCCCAAACTTTCGCTGGTGTACGCGCCCAAGAAAATCGCTCCGGCGTGGCGCAGCAGCGGCTCCCAGCGGTGCGGATCGGTGCTGCTCACTTCCAAATGTTCGGGCGCAATGCGGTTGCTGATTTCGCAGGCTTCTTCCATGCTGCGGGTGTGAATCAACGCGCCTCGGTCGTTTAACGATTTGGCAATGATGGCTTGGCGCGGCATTTCCGGCAACAGGCGGTCGATGCTGGCTTGCACCGCGTCGAGGTACGCGGCATCGGGGCACAGCAAAATGCTTTGCGCCAATTCGTC
>CALMCD010000074.1 GCA_937863075.1 uncultured Rhodoferax sp.
ACGCCACCCAATCTTCGCCGACAAAACCCCGCAGCAAATCTTGTACCGTTTGCGGATGGGAAAAGAAGTTTTTGTAGGCGTTATCGTGGGCGGGCATGGAGGCAACTTAAACGTCGATATTGCCGGCGCGTAAGGCATTGGTTTCGATGAAATCGCGCCGAGGTTCGACTTCATCGCCCATGAGCATGGTGAATACGCGGTCGGCTTCAATCGCGTCTTCAATTTGTACGCGCAGCAAACGGCGCACGGTAGGGTCCATCGTGGTTTCCCACAATTGGGCGGGATTCATCTCACCCAAACCTTTGTAGCGCTGGCGGCTGGTTGCACTTTCTGCTTGGGTGATTAACCATTTCATGGCTTGGCGGAAATCGGTGACGTTTTCCGATTTTTGCCGTTCGCCTTCCCCGCGCATGACCTTGGCTCCTTCTCCCAACAAGCCTTTGAAGGTTTGGGCAGCCAATGCCAACGCCGCATAATCCGCGCCGTGGGTAAAGTCTTGTGTCAGCACGCTACTGCGGACATTACCGTGGTGACGGCGGCTGATGCGCAAAATCGGCTTATCGGTGCGCACATCAAATTCTCCGACCACTTCGGCATCGGGCAAACGCGCTTGCAACGCGGCGGCGCTGGCTTGCGCATCGGCGAGCGTATCCATATTCAGCGCGACTCCATCGGCAATGGCACGCAGCGCTTCGGCATCCATGAAGTTTTGCAAACGGGCGATAACGCCTTGTGCGACCCAATGTTTGCGTGCCAAATCACTGAGTTCATCGCCCGAGATAGTACGCCCAACCACCCCGTCAGGCTCTGCCTGCCACCCCTCCTTTGGAAGGAGGGGAAGGGGGTGGTTACCCGTGAAAACCGAAGCGTTAATCAGCGCAACCCGCAGCAGGAAATTATCCAAATCCGCTGCACCTTGCAAATACAGCTCTTCCTTGCCCGCTTTCACTTTGTAAAGCGGCGGTTGGGCGATGTAGATATGCCCGCGTTCGACCAATTCCGGCATTTGGCGGTAGAAGAACGTGAGCAGCAGCGTGCGAATGTGTGCGCCGTCCACGTCCGCATCGGTCATGATGATGATGCGGTGGTAGCGCAGTTTGGCGACGTTGAAATCGTCACTACCGCCTTTTCCATCTGCGCCGCCACCCGTATTGCCGATACCGGTTCCGAGCGCGGTGATGAGCGTCAAAATCTCGTTGCTGGTCAGGAGTTTTTCGTAACGCGCTTTTTCCACATTCAAAATTTTGCCGCGCAGGGGCAGAATCGCTTGGAATTTCCGGTCACGCCCTTGTTTGGCTGAACCCCCCGCCGAATCGCCCTCCACGATGTAGATTTCGCACAAAGCGGGGTCTTTTTCTTGGCAGTCGGCGAGCTTGCCGGGCAAGCCCATGCCGTCCAACACCCCTTTGCGGCGTGTCATTTCGCGGGCTTTGCGGGCGGCTTCGCGGGCGCGGGCGGCTTCGATGATTTTGCCGCAGATGATTTTGGCATCGTTGGGGCGCTCTTGCAGATAATCCGCCAAGAGCTTGCTCACGATGTCTTCTACGGGGCCGCGCACTTCGCTGGAAACGAGTTT
>CALMCD010000075.1 GCA_937863075.1 uncultured Rhodoferax sp.
TGATTTCTGTCGGCTCTGACTTCTTTGAGCCCTTGCGCACAGCGACCCCAGTGTCTACGCGTCGCTGGTCGATGCGGTCGGCTTCCTTGCCCGCGTAGGCGTGAACTGTTTGCATCTTGGTATACTCTTCTGGAGGGATCGCTCCCGCTTGCATTGCCATCGCCGCGTACACTTTGATTGTGGAGAGCCTGCGCGAGATTGTGCCGGTGGCAAAACTCTTCTGTAGTGCCCACTGGACAAAGCCAGAAACCACGCCCCACGAAACACCCTGCCAGGCGATGGCAGTGGTTTGCAGCGCTTCGGCGGTGGTGGTGATGCCGATGGCAGTTAAGTATTCGGCGAACGATGCCAGATCCACGATCTGGTTTTTGACTGTGTTCTTGCTCTTTCGCCGAGTGTAGTCGGCGAAAGAAAAAGCTGATGCGGCTTCGTTGGCAGCTAGCCCAACCAGTTCCAGTTTTGGGGATAGGGGTACCAGTTCATTTGTCATCTCTCGATTTCTCCAATACGTCTTACGTTTGGTTCAATCGCCATGATTCTGGCGACCCCCTGCTGGTATAACTCTCGATTTACGAACTTCCTGCCGACCCAGACATAACGGAGTTTGCGACCGTATTTGTCGGTGTCCTGCTTGTCGGCTTCTATGCGCACGTGCTTGCCGTCTACTAGTCTGCGGTTGGTGAGGATGGCATCTTCGTAGCCATCCTCGCCGCGCTCCGGTGCGTTCACGCCGATGTAACGCACCGTCTCAATAGTGCCGTCGATGGCGACTTTGATTGTGTCGCCATCGACGATATGGGTGACAGTGCCTTCGTAACTGCCGTTACGCCAGGAGTGATGGCGACGGAAGATGAGCTTGCGATTGATGACGATGACTGCGACTGCGATGATGAGCAGAACTGCCTGGATGGGCGAGATCATTTCGGGAATTGATTCCATTCCTGCCCATCCAATAGGCGACCTGTAGCGTGTTTGCCGAATCGATAGATGGGCAAGCCATCACCCATTGTGGTCATATCAAATTTGCCGACACCATCATTGACGCGCCCTTGTAGTTCATCTGGTAAGTCGTGATATCCACCTATCCATT
>CALMCD010000076.1 GCA_937863075.1 uncultured Rhodoferax sp.
CGCAGAATCCAAGAAAGGCTAATCCTTCATTGATTTCATTTATCTTACCGTGTTCATTTTTTAACATAACAATTAAAAGCTCTGCCAAGCCTTGACCTTGAACACCTAATGGCGTTGTTTGTCCTTCCGAGTCAAATTTTCTCAATATGTGATATTCAGGCGAGTAAATAATAAATCCATATATTCCTAATAAAGCAAAGGGGATTTCAGAAAGTGGAATCTTTCCATTTCTCATCTTTTCTGGGTTACGATTTACTTTCCAATTTGAATAAGGTGCTTCATCATGAGAAAAGAAACACTTAAGAGTTTCTGTTTCATTGTGTAGACTACAAGAAAATGATATTTCAATATCTTTTTTATTCCCATTTTCCTCAAAAGCCGAACGCATTAATGTAGGCGATGTCATTCGCATCCCGCGCCCGATGAAAATCTCGCGTTCCACATTTCCAGCCGCACCAGCCGATGCCATAACCAAGGCTTCTAAGATATTGCTTTTGCCCGCACCATTCTCGCCAATCAACACGGTAAAGCGTCCAAGGGGGATGGATTGGGATGCGATGCTCTTGAAATTGGAAATTTGGATGTTGCGAATCACGGAATGCCTCTTTGCGGTACTGAGGGTTTGCATTATCCAACCATCGGAAACATTGTGTACCATGCCGACATGATGCAACCTCTGGACACAACCAACGCGCTGGAACACCTCATCGGCCGCATTCGCGCAGCGGCGGCGCATGGCACGCAACTGTGCATTCGCGGTGGAGGGAGTAAGGATTTTTACGGTCGGCGTGACCTGACGGCGGAGGTGCTGGATACGCGCTCGCTTTCCGGTATCGTGGCGTATGAGCCGTCGGAACTCGTCATTACCGCCCAAGCCGGAACTCCGCTGCAAGAACTCGAAGCCCTGCTTGCCGAGAAAGGCCAGTGCCTCGCCTTTGAGCCGCCGCATTTTGGCGATGGCAAATCGACCGTCGGCGGCATGGTCGCAGCGGGTTTGAGCGGGCCAGCGCGGGCCAGTGCGGGCGCGGTGCGTGAGTTCGTGCTGGGTTTGCACATGGTCAACGGGCGCGGCGAATCGTTGCAATTTGGCGGGCAGGTGATGAAAAATGTGGCGGGTTACGATGTCTCGCGCATGATGGTCGGCAGCATGGGAACGCTGGGGTTGATCACGCAGGTATCGCTGAAAGTCCTACCCGTTGCACCCGCTGAGGCGACGTTGATCTTTGCACTCCCGCAAAATGAAGCGTTGGAATGTTTGCACCATTGGGGCGGCAAACCGCTACCGCTCAATGCCAGCTACTGGGTAGACGATACCTTGTACGTGCGCTTGCGTGGTGCAGTGGCGGCGGTGGAATCCGCGTGCCAGCGGCTGCTATCCGAACACACCGGACTGCGTATGGAAAACAGCCAAGCCCAACCCGAATGGGAACGCTGTCGCCATCAAAAAATGGCATTCTTCACCCAGCGTCCTAGCCCATTGAGCGGCAATATGGCACTGTGGCGCGTGAGCGTTCCGCAAACTGCTCCGGCATTGTCCTTGCCGTGGCCGCAGTTGGTGGAATGGCATGGCGGGCTGCGTTGGTTCTGGGCTCCGGTGCAAGATGCCAAAATGCTGCAAATTATGGCGCATCAACTGGGGGGGTCTGCTACGCTATTCATAGCTGCTAATGCACAGCCAGAAAGTGATAGTGGCTATTTTTCAATGAATGATCCCGCCTTGCAAGCACTGGTAAAAATCCAGCACAATCTCAAACAAAGCCTCGACCCGCAAGGGATTTTTGGTCATAACGCCCCCCACGCCTATGCAAACCCAACTCGCCCCTGAGTACCAAAACACGATCGATGGTCGCACGGCAGAGGCGATTTTGCGCCGCTGCGTCCATTGCGGATTTTGCACCGCCACCTGCCCCACCTACCAATTATTGGGCGATGAGTTAGATGGCCCACGCGGTCGCATTTACCTCATCAAACAGGTGCTGGAAGGCCAAACGCCCACGCGCAAAACGCAACTGCATTTAGACCGTTGCCTGACCTGCCGCAGTTGCGAAACCACTTGCCCCAGCGGGGTGGAATACGCGCATTTGCTCGACATCGGGCGCAAGCTGGTCGATGCCCAAGTGCCACGCCCTAGTAGCGAACGGGCGATGCGATTCGCGCTCAAAGAAGGCATCACCTCCTCCCTGTTCGACCCTGCGTTGAAGCTAGGGCAGCAGGTGCGTGGCTGGCTACCGGAACGTCTGCAAGCCAAAGTACCCTTGGTGCAGGCGGCGGGGGCATGGCCACGGCGCAATCATCCGCGCAAGGTGTTGATGTTGGCGGGATGTGCGCAAACGTCGATGGCTCCGAACATCAATAGCGCGACGGCGCGGGTGTTGGATGCAGCGGGGATTCAAACGCTGATAGCCCCTAAAGCGGGTTGCTGCGGCGCGGTGAAATTCCATTTGAACGATCAAGACGGCGGCAAAACCGAAATGCGCGTGAACGTTGATGCGTGGTGGCCTTTGGTGGTGAAAGAAACCAATGGGATCGAAGCGATTGTGATGAACGCTTCCGGCTGCGGCTCAACCGTGAAAGATTACGCCCACATTCTGCGTGACGATACCGCCTATGCCGAAAAAGCCGGTTTGATCAGCGCCCTCACGCGGGATTTGAGCGAACTCTTGCCCAGTATCGTGAGCGGTTTGCTAGGGAATTATCCGAATTTCGTGCCTTACGTGCGCCAACACGCGCCCCATCTCGCTTTTCATTCGCCATGCAGCTTGCAGCACGGGCAAAAATTGAAAGGCGGCGTGGAAACGCATTTAGACCAGTTGGGATTTAGGGTGCAAACCGCACAAGAATCGCACCTGTGCTGCGGATCGGCGGGAACGTACAGCGTGCTGCAACCCACGCTCGCCAACCAGTTGCGGGAGCGCAAGTTGGATAACCTGCACGCATTGGGGCAAGATGTCATTATTTCCGCCAATATGGGCTGCATCACCCACTTGCAAGGCGGAACCAAAACCCCCGTCCGGCATTGGATCGAGGTGCTGGATGAAATGCTAACGCGGCATAAGGCAGAAAAGTAAATCGATAACCCATCGCGCTATGCCGTGCCGCATTCTTTATTCGGCGTGCGCTTCTTCCGCCTTCAATTTGCCTTTTTTCTCCGGCAGGGGTTGAATATCCAGCAGCACTTGGGTTTTGCTGGGGTCGGATTCATCCAAATCCACGGTAAGGCGACCGCCATCCATCAAGCGACCGAATAGCAATTCATCGGCCAGTGCGCGGCGGATGGTGTCTTGAATCAAACGCTGCATCGGGCGTGCGCCCATGAGTGGGTCAAAACCTTTTTTCGCCAGATGCTTGCGCAATTTGTCGGTGAAACTGGCTTCGACTTTTTTCTCAGCCAACTGGCTTTCCAGTTGCAGCAAGAATTTATCGACCACACGCAGAATGATGGGTTCATCCAGCGCCTTGAAGCTGACAATCGCGTCCAAACGGTTGCGGAATTCGGGCGTGAACAGGCGTTTGATGTCCGCTGCTTCATCGCCGGCTTCGCGTGGGTTGGTGAAACCGATGGTCGCTTTGTTCATGGTTTCCGCGCCCGCATTGGTCGTCATCACGATGATGACGTTGCGGAAGTCGGCTTTGCGCCCGTTGTTATCGGTCAGCGTACCGTGATCCATCACTTGCAACAGCACATTAAAAATCGCGGGGTGGGCTTTTTCGATTTCGTCCAGCAGCAGCACGCAATGCGGTTTTTTGCTGATCGCTTCCGTCAGCAAGCCGCCTTGGTCGTAACCGACGTAGCCGGGCGGCGCACCGATTAAGCGACTGACGGCGTGCTGTTCCATGTATTCGCTCATATCAAAGCGAATCAAATCAATGCCCATGATGTAGGCGAGCTGTTTGGCGGCTTCGGTTTTACCGACACCCGTGGGGCCGCTGAACAAGAACGAGCCAATCGGCTTATCCACCTTACCCAAGCCCGAACGCGCCATTTTGACGGCGGATGCCAGCACATCCAGCGCTTTATCCTGCCCGAACACCACATTGCGCAAATCGCGCTCCAAGGTTTGGAGCTTGCTACGGTCGTTATTTGACACATTGGCGGGGGGAATGCGGGCGATTTTGGCGATGATTTCTTCGACTTCCGTTTTACCGATGGTTTTCTTGCGTTTATTGGCGGGTAAAACGCGCTGGGCGGCTCCGGCTTCGTCGATGACATCAATCGCTTTATCGGGCAGATGGCGGTCGTTGATGTATTTCGCGCTCAATTCGGCGGCAGCTTGAATCGCGGCCAGCGCGTATTTCACGTTATGGTGTTCTTCAAATTTGGTTTTCAAGCCTTTGAGGATGTCCACCGTTTGCGCGATGCTCGGCTCAACCACTTCCACCTTTTGGAAGCGGCGGGACAAAGCGGCATCCTTCTCAAAAATACCGCGATACTCGGTAAACGTAGTCGCGCCGATACAGCGCAATGCGCCGGAGCTGAGTCCGGGCTTAAGCAGGTTAGACGCATCCAGCGTACCGCCCGAAGCCGAACCCGCACCAATCAGCGTGTGAATTTCGTCAATGAACAAAATGGCATGGGGCTTGTCTTTGAGCGCCTTCAATACGCCTTTGAGACGTTGTTCAAAATCACCCCGGTACTTGGTTCCCGCCAGCAAAGCACCCATATCTAGCGCGTAAATAGTGGCTTCTGCCAATACGTCCGGCACGGTTTTCTGGGTGATGCGCCATGCCAGCCCTTCGGCAATCGCGGTTTTACCGACACCTGCTTCACCCACCAGCAGCGGATTATTTTTACGGCGACGGCATAGCGTTTGGATCACGCGATCGACTTCATTGTCGCGCCCAATCAGCGGATCGATCCGTCCATCCAGCGCCATTTGGTTCAGGTTTTGCGTGAACTGTTCGAGCGGCGAGGCTTTTTCCGGCTTTTCATTATTGCCATTGGTGGCTTCTTCGGAATCGGCGGCACTGTCGGCGGGTTTGGCGGCTTCGGGTGTTTCACCTTTGCGGATACCGTGGGCGATATAGTTCACCACATCCAAGCGGGTTACGCCTTGTTGGTGGAGGTAGTACACGGCATGGGAATCTTTTTCGCCAAAAATAGCGACCAGCACATTCGCACCCGACACTTCTTTTTTACCGCTACCCGTCGATTGAACGTGCATGATCGCCCGTTGAATCACACGCTGAAAGCCGAGGGTGGGTTGCGTATCCACTTCCTCTTTACCCGCGACTTGGGGCGTGTTTTCTTGAATGTAGGCGGCCAATGCTTTGCGCAAATCATCCAAATTGACCAGCGTAGCACGCAACACATCGGCCGCTGTGGGATTGTCAACCAATGCCAGTAGCAAGTGTTCTACGGTGATGAATTCGTGCCGCTTTTGACGTGCTTCGACAAATGCCATGTGAAGACTGACTTCCAATTCTTGAGCAATCATTTTGTTTCCTTCGTTCTCTTGTTTGTTAGCCGTCTTGGTAACCGTCTTTTAATCGTCAATCGGTTCACATACACACTGCAACGGATGTCCCGCCTTGTGCGCGGACTCTAATACCTGATTCACTTTGGTCGCTGCAATGTCTTGGGAGTAAACACCACACACACCTTTGCCATCAATGTGTACTTGAAGCATGATGCGGGTAGCGTCTTCAAGGCTTTTGGCGAAAAACTCTTGCAACACGCGCACGACGAATTCCATCGGCGTGTAATCATCGTTAATCAGTAAAACTTGGTATTTGCGCGGAGGCTTGATTCGCTGGGTTTTGCGCTCCAACACGACCGCCGCCCCGCTATCTCCATCATCCGATGGCATATGGCTGGGTTTTTGGGGTGTCTTGGGGGGATTCTTGGTGGTCATAAGCACAATTCTATGATGAAGGCTAATTCCTCAATTTCAATAGCGATTGATACATTCTTCGATCGCGTGAAATAAGGTGACCCCAAATGAAAAAACCGCTGTAAGCTTGTGGCTCACAGCGGTTTATCATTTTGGCGGAGTGGACGGGACTCGAACCCGCGACCCCCGGCGTGACAGGCCGGTATTCTAACCAACTGAACTACCACTCCTGGTAGATGACTTTCGCTCTTGCGAGCCAAGTGCCAACCACTTGTGCCTTTTTGCTTTTCAGCAAATCTGGCGACCCTACGGGGATTCGAACCCCGGTACTCACCGTGAAAGGGTGATGTCCTAGGCCTCTAGACGATGGGGTCAAAACCTTGGACTAATCCGTTCAATCGTTCACTTTTTGGTGGAGGTAAGCGGGATCGAACCGCTGACCTCTTGCATGCCATGCAAGCGC
>CALMCD010000077.1 GCA_937863075.1 uncultured Rhodoferax sp.
TATTTATCCCTTTTGCTGGTGGGCATCGTCGCACTACAGGCGTTTTTTTTGCTGCGGATTGCGGCATCGGCGGTGATTGCGCCGGAATCCACCAGCTTCCAACGCTCGGAGATGTGGCGCATTTTTCACAATAACATGGGGCAAGGCGTTCCGTGGTCGCAAAAATGGGTTCCTTATGAAAACATTTCCATCCACCTCAAGCAGGCGGTGATTGCGTCTGAAGACGACAATTTCACGCGCCACGATGGGGTGGAATGGCGTGCCATCGAAAAAGCATGGGGTCGCAATGAAAAAGCCCAGCAACGCGCGGAAAAGCAAAATTCAACCAAGCCACCCAAAGTGGTGGGTGCATCAACCATTACGCAGCAGCTCGCCAAAAACCTGTTTTTATCCGGTGAACGCCATTTGCTGCGCAAGGGGCAAGAATTGGTGCTTACGCTGATGCTGGAACAGGTGCTGTCGAAACGCCGAATCTTGGAAATTTACCTGAATAACGTCGAATGGGGCGAGGGGATTTTTGGCGCGGAGGCGGCGGCTCGCCATTATTTCCGCAAGTCGGCAGCGTATTTAACGCCCGCTGAAGCCGCACGCTTGGCAGTGATGCTACCGGGGCCGCGTGCCTACCAAAAACGCTTTAACCGTTCGCCCTACCTTGCCGGACGCGCCGCCAGTATCCAAGAACGGCTGGGGTCGGCGTTGATTCCCTCCGCCAATCCCTGACATCGACCTTCACGGAAACATTATGCGAATTTTGGGCATCGATCCCGGTCTGCGTACCACCGGCTTTGGCGTGGTGGATGTGGAGGGTAGCCATTTGCAATACGTTGCCAGTGGAACCATCAGCACCCAGCACCTCACCGCCACCGCGTTGCCCCTGCGTATCAAGGTGCTGTTTGACGGTATTGGCGAAGTCGTCGAACGCTATACACCGGATTGTGCCTGCGTAGAAATCGTATTCGTGAACGTGAATCCCCAATCCACGCTGCTGTTGGGGCAGGCACGGGGAGCGTGCGTGGCGGCCTTGGTATCGCGCGATCTGCCCGTAGCCGAATACACCGCGCTGCAAATGAAACAGGCCGTAGCGGGCTATGGGCGGGCGGATAAAAAACAGATTCAGTCGATGGTGCAACGCTTGCTCAAGCTCCCCGGCCTTCCGGGGTCAGATGCTGCGGACGCGCTGGGGCTGGCGATCACCCACGCCCATGCCGGAACCGCGATGGCTCGCCTCGCCCATGCAGGGGGTGAGGTTGATTCTTCCCGCATGGGTGGCAATTACCGTGGAGGTCGGAGCCGGTGAATGCTTTTCACCACGCCGGAGCAAGGCGGGCAAGGCCGCTGGGGGCGCGGCGTTCGTCTTCAAAGGTGACGACTTCCCACGCATCGGCTTGGCGGAGCAATTCCCGCAGCAGTAAATTATTCATACCATGCCCCGAGCGATACGCGCTGTAGCTGGCAAGAAAGGGTTTGCCGATGCAATACAAATCGCCAATGGCATCGAGCAGCTTGTGTTTGACGAATTCATCGTCGTACCGCAGACCATCGGCATTCAGCACCTTGTAATCGTCCATGACGATGGCATTATCCAAACCGCCACCCAGTGCCAGACCGTTGTTGCGCATCATCTCCACATCTTTGGTGAAGCCAAAGGTGCGGGCGCGGGCAATATCGCGGGAATAATTGTGGTTGCCCATATCGAACTCGGCGGATTGTCCGGTGGAATCGACAGCGGGATGATCAAACACGATCTCAAAGTGCAGTTTGTAGCCGTTATAGGGTTCTAGTTTGGCCCACTTGAGGTTTTTCCCTTCACCCTCACGCACTTCGATCGGACGTTTGACCCGAATAAAGCGTTTGGGGCGATCTTGCAGCACAATGCCGGCACTTTTCAGCAAGAAAACGAACGAAGCCGCCGATCCATCCAAAATTGGAATTTCCTCAGCGGTAATATCGACGTACAAATTGTCCAACCCCAACCCTGCGCAGGCGGACATGAGATGCTCGACCGTCTGAACCTTGACATTCCCTTGGGTCAGGGTCGATGCCATGCGGGTATCGGTCACCGCCAATGCCGATACCGGAATATCGACCGGTTCCGGCAAATCCACCCGCCGAAAAACGATGCCCGTATCGGGCTGGGCGGGTCGCAGTGTGATTTCTACCCGTCTACCACTGTGCAAACCCACGCCAACCGCGCGGGTTAAAGATTTAAGAGTTCTTTGCTTAAGCATCCAGTAATTTTCGATTAATTCGCAGGTTTACGCAAATACGCAGGTATTTCGTAGTCTTCCGAACCATGATCGGGGCGGGAGGTCGGCATGACACCGGAAGTGCGCGAAGGTCGCCAGACGGCAGGACGGCTTGCCACGGGGTCGGCCGCTACGGGCGTTGTGACGGGCGCAGCATGACCACGAGACGGACTGTTATGTACCGGAGCATGGCTGACAGGCGTGCTTTCCATGGCGGGAACATGCTGAAAGAGGGGTTCGGGCTTGCGTGGAAGAGCCGATTTGACCACCGCTTCCGGCACTACTGGGACGCTATCCGTGCGTCCGGTCAGCCCCGTTCCGACCACGGTGACGCGCATTTGTTCACCCAAGGCTTCGTCATAGGCTGTACCGAAAATGACGTGGGCATCGGGGGATGCAAAGGCGCGGATGGTATTCATCGCCAACTGGGTTTCTTTCAGTTTCAATGAACTCTTGGTAGCGGTAATCAGCACCAAAACGCCTTTAGCCCCCGACAAATCCATGCCTTCGAGGAGCGGGCAAACCACGGCTTGTTCGGCCGCAATGCGGGAACGATCGGGGCCGCTGGCCATCGCCGTACCCATCATGGCGCGACCGGGTTCCCCCATGACGGTGCGGACATCTTCAAAGTCCACGTTCACCACCGCCCGCACATTGATGATCTCCGCGATACCGCCGACGGCATTTCTCAGCACATCATTGGCGTGGGCGAAGGCATTTTCTTGGGAGATGTCGTCTCCCATGACATCCATCAACTTGTCGTTCAGCACCACGATGAGGGAATCGACATGGGATTCCAAATCCGTCAATCCGGCATTGGCATTTTTCATGCGGCGACCGCCTTCAAACTCGAAGGGCTTGGTCACCACGCCGACGGTCAAAATCCCCATTTCCTTGGCGACTTTCGCCACCACGGGCGCAGCACCCGTACCGGTTCCACCTCCCAAACCGGCGGTGATGAACAGCATTTGTGCGCCTTCGATGGCGATGCGAATATCTTCCTCCGCCATTTCAGCGGCTTCGCGCCCTTTTTCGGGTTTACCGCCCGCACCCAACCCCGTTGCACCCAACTGAATGTTGCGGTCGGCAGTACTGAATTTCAAAACCTGTGAATCTGTATTGGCACAAATAAACTCAATACCACTGACACCAGTGGCAATCATATGTTCGACGGCATTGCAGCCACCGCCACCCACGCCAATCACTTTGATATTGGTGCCTTGGTTGAACGATGTCTTTTCATCAATCAATTCGATTGGCATTGCATACTCCTTGAATTTTTTCTCACTGTCGTTATTTTCATCGCAAATTGCCACAAACCTTCTTAAAAATTTCCAACAAACCAATCCTTCAATGATCCAAATAGGCTTTTAGCCGTATTCGTTTTAGGATAAGGTTTGACCCCGACATTGCGGACACGGGCTACATGAGCCTCCTCCAGCAGACCCATCGCGGTGGCTGCACTGGGCTGTGCCACCATATCCGACAACGCGCCAGCGTAATGGGAAACACCCCGCCGCACGGGTTTGAGGAAAATATCTTCTGCCAATTCCAGCATTCCGGGCATGGCACAACTTCCACCGGTCAAGACGATGCCAGACGATAAAACTTCTTCGTACCCCGATTCCCGAATCACCTGCGCGACCAGCGCAAAAATTTCTTCAACACGCGGTTCAATCACCCCAGCCAAGGCTTGGCGGCTGATCATGCGCGGTTCACGGTCACCCAGCCCCGGAACTTTCACTTGCTCGGAGGGATCGACCAATAACTGTTTGGCGTGACCACTGGCGACTTTGATTTCTTCGGCATCCTTGGTAGGCGTGCGCAGTGCCATCGCAATATCGCTGGTGATTAAGTCACCGGCTATCGGAATCACAGCGGTATGGCGAATAGCACCATTGGCAAAAATGGCAATATCGGTCGTTCCCGCACCAATATCGACCACGGCTACGCCCAATTCGCGCTCATCTTGCGTCAATACTGAGACGCTGCTCACCAGTGGGTTGAGCATCAACTGCTCGACTTCCAGCCCGCAACGGCGCACGCATTTCAGGATATTCTCTGCCGCACTTTGCGCTCCGGTCACAATGTGTACCTTGGCTTCGAGCCGGATACCGCTCATGCCGATGGGTTCTTTCACATCCTGCCCGTCGATGATAAATTCCTGTGGCTCGACCAATAAAATGCGCTGGTCGGACGAAATGTTGATGGCTTTGGCGGTTTCTACCACCCGCGCCACGTCCATCGAAGTCACTTCTTTATCCTTCACCGCCACCATGCCGCTGGAGTTGAAACCCCGCACATGGCTCCCCGTGATGCCAGCATAGACGCGGGTGATGTGGCAATCGGCCATCAATTCGGCTTCACTCAAGGCGTGTTGAATGCTTTTAACGGTGGCCTCGATATTGACCACTACCCCCCGTTTGATACCATAACTCGAAGCCACACCCAACCCTGCGAGTTTTAATTCGCCATCGGGCAACACTTCGGCAACCACTACCATTACTTTCGCGGTTCCGATATCCAAACCGACGACCAAATCCTTGTATTCTTTTGCCATCTCGATACCCTGCGTTATATTTTCTGCATTGTTTGCACGTTATTCGCTATTTTTTAGAGGCATCGACTGCCGTTGTAATTCCTGAGAGCCGTATGGCGTATCCATTTTGATGCCGTAAGTCGGCATATTCCAAAGCCGTTGTCGGTCGCGTGTAACGGGCTGTAACATAGGGAATGGTGTCGGTAAACTGTTGTACTTTGGAAAGTATTTGATTCAATTCGCCATGTCCAATTTCGACTGTAGCACCCGTTTCGAGAATAACCCGCCAACCGCCTCCCGGATTCAGCTCCAGTTCATCAATAGGTATTTTCGCTCTATTAAAGTACGGTGCGATGGCGTAGTACATGTTTAATACGTCTAAGCCACGCCCGTCGGGGCCGTTGAGGTGGGGGAGCGTTTCTTCTTCCACCTCGCCCGTGTTGGCATCAAACACTTCGCCGTAATTGTTGATCAGGCGCTGCGCCTTGTCCGTCCCCCAGTAGGCGACTGCGCGGTGTTCTTGCAAGGTAACTTTCAAGGTGTTGGGAAACTCGCGCCGCACCACCGCGTTGCGCACCCACGGTACATTTTGAAAGACATGTTTCACTTCGTCTAAATCAATCGTGAAAAATGTACCCTGAAGATGGGGGGCGACATGCGCCCGTAACGTCGCTTCGTTGTGGTGCTGCACTTCACCGGTAATGGCGATATGTTGAATATCGAACAAGGGCAAGTGCGTGACCCAATGTACCGTTCCCGCCAATGCTGTAACCGAAAGAACCCCCAGCAGCCACCGCGTGATGAGCTGCATTAACCGTATATCCAACGGCTTACGGGGCTTTCGTTCACGCAGGCTTACGCGCATGGCAACGCCTCAGAATCCAGACACGCCTTGCGCAACAGTTGCAGGCAGAGGTCTTCGTAAGAAATATCCACGGAACGGGCGGACATGGGAACCAACGAATGCCCCGTCATGCCGGGGGCGGTGTTAATTTCCAGCAGATAGGGCTGGCGGGTTTTGCCGTCGATCATGACATCAATCCGCCCCCAGCCACGGCAACCCAGCACCCGATAGGCTTTCAATACCAATGCCTGAATCGCCGCTTCTTCCCCTTCAGGAAGGTCGCAGGGAATCAGGTATTCGGTGTCGTCGGTGAAATACTTGTGCTGGTAATCGTAAGTGCCACCGGGCGCACGAATGCGAATCAGCGGCAAAGCGTGGGCATCTTCCGCTGAACCCAAAATCGGGCAGGTGACCTCATCGCCTTGGATGTATTCTTCAAATAAAACATCCGAATCCAATTCAGCAGCGGTATCGATCGCTTGCTGGATTCCAGCCGGATCACTCACCTTGGTGACACCCAGCGAAGAACCTTCCCGCGCGGGTTTCACAATCAGTGGTAAACCCAATTCGGCGAGTTTTTCAGGCGTTGGCAGCGGCGTATTTTGATGCCAGACCTGATAGCGTGGTGTCGGGATACCTTCTGAACGCCATACGCGCTTGGTCATCACCTTATCGGTCGCAATCGCCGAAGCCAGCACGCCCGAACCGGTATAGGGAATGCCCATGAGTTCTAACGCACCTTGCACCGTACCATCCTCGCCCCACCGTCCATGCAGAGCGATAAAGCAATGGGTAAATCCTTCACTCTTCAGTTCGCACATATCGCGCTGCGAAGGGTCAAACGCATGGGCATTCACGCCCTTGGAGCGCAATGCCTGCAACACGCCTGCCCCCGATAGCAGCGACACCTCCCGCTCCGCTGACGCGCCGCCCATCAATACGGCTACCTTTTGGTTCATGATGCGTTCCCTTGTAATAAACGAACAACCTGCGCTGGCACATCCGCCATGCACCCTGCGCCCATGCACAACACCACGTCTCCCGCTTGGACAAAATCCACAATCGCTTGCGGCATCGCGCTGATGTCTCCTACCAATAACGCCGGATGGTGATTTTGGTTTAACGTATTGACGTGGTGTAACGCATTCGCCAAATCACGTCCCGTTGCACCCGCAATCGGCGCTTCACTGGCGGCATACACTTCCGATAACAATACGGCATCAAACTGGGCAAAGGTCGTGATTAAATCCGCAAAACAATCGCGCGTGCGGGTGTAGCGGTGCGGCTCAAACGCCAACACCAAACGCCGATTGGGAAATGCGCCCCGCGCTGCTTCTAAAACTGCTTGCAACTCGGTGGGATGATGCCCGTAATCGTCAATCACGGTGATGGTCGGGTGATCGCCCCAGCGCTGAAAACGCCGCCCCACACCCTGAAAATCACGCAACGCCGCCACCACCACCGCATCGGCAATCTCCAACTGCATCGCCACCGTGATGGCTGCCAAGGCATTCAACACATTGTGCCGACCGACCAAATTCAGCACCACCTCCATGCTCTCGCGCTGCGGACGCTGCACCGTAAAGTGCATTTGTCCACCCACTGCCCGCACATTCACCGCCCGTACCAGCGCCCCTTCATGGAAACCGTAGCCAATAATCGACTTTTTCGGCAACGTAATTTGCTCCACCATGCTGCGCACGGGTGCATCCTCGGTGCATACAATTGCCGTGCCATAAAACGGCATTTTGTTCAAAAACTGGGCAAATGCGGCTTTTAAGCGTTCAAAATCCTGCCCATAGGTCACCATGTGGTCCGCATCAATGTTGGTGACCACCGCCATGATGAAGGGCAGTTGCAAGAACGAGGCATCGGATTCATCCGCTTCCACCACCATCCACGAACCTGCACCGAGGCGTGCATTCGTCCCCGCGCTGTGCAGTTGTCCGCCAATCGCAAAGGTTGGGTCTAATCCGGCTTGCAATACGATGCTGGCGACCAAGCTGGTGGTAGTCGTTTTACCGTGCGTTCCGGCAATGGCGATGCCGTCGCGGGTGCGCAGCAATTCTGCCAACATCGCCGCACGCGGAACGACCGGAATGCCCCACTGACGCGCGGCTTTGACTTCAGGATTGGCCTCGTTCACGGCGCTGGTCACCACCACCACTTGGGTATCGGGCGTGACGTTTTCGGCGGCGTGACCGATATGGATGCACGCCCCCAATGCCATCAAACGCTGTACGGCATCGCTATCGCTTTGATCCGAACCCGATACGCGGTAACCCAGACGCAGCAGCAATTCGGCAATCCCCGACATGCCAACCCCACCGATACCGACAAAATGAATGTGATGAATAGCGTATTTCATAGGATATGGAGTTATTTAGAATGGGTGAAAACCATGCTTTGGCAAGCTGCCGCCAGCAGTTCGGTTGCCTGTATTTTGGCGATATTTTGGGCTTTGAATGCCCGTTCTAGCAATGCTGTTCGCTCGGTATTTTGGAGCAAATCGGCTAATTTTTCGGGTGTTAATTCGCGCTGGGGTAACAACCATCCGCCGCCTGCATCGGTAACGAAACGGGCATTATGGGTTTGGTGATCGTCCACCGCTGCGGGGAATGGCACAAAAGCCGCTGCCGTTCCGACGGCTAATAATTCGGTGACGGTACTGGCTCCGGCGCGGCAAATGACCCAATCGGCATCGGCAAACGCTTGCGCGGTATTGTCAATAAAAGAAACCAATGTCGCTTCCACACCCGCCGCCGCGTAGTTGGCTTGCAGCGTGGTCAATTGTTTTTCACCGCTTTGGTGCGTGACGATGGGACGCTTTTCTGCTGGAATCAACGCCAACGCCTGCGGCACGATGTTATTGAGTGCCTGCGCCCCCAAACTCCCGCCGACTACCAGCACCCGCAGGCGATGCGCATCCGGCAGGGCTTGCCGTTGGGCATACCGATCGGCGGGTGGGGCTTGGGTTAAAAATTCTTGGCGTAGCGGATTACCGATCCATTCACCGTGCGGAAATGCGTTCGGAAACGCCGTAAAAACCCGCCGTGCAAAACGTGCCAGCACGCGATTCGCCATGCCCGCAACGGAATTTTGTTCGTGCAGCAGCAGCGGTTTTCCCAGCATTGCGCCGATCAATCCGGCAGGGAGGGTGATGTAGCCACCGAATCCAATCAGCACATCGGGCTGCACCCGTGCCATTACGGATCGGCTCTGCCAAAAGGCGCGGATCAAACGCAGCGGCAAGCTCACCAGCGAACGCCAACCTTTGCCGCGTACACCGGAAAATTGCACCAGTTCCAGCGGAAAACCGTGGGGCGGAATCAGACGGCTTTCCATGCTCTGGGGCGCACCCAGCCAGTGAACGCGCCAACCCTGACTCCGCAGCGCACGCGCCAGTGCCAGTGCCGGAAAAATATGCCCACCCGTTCCGCCGGCCATGATGAGCGCACAGGGCGTATTTTTCATGATCGTCCCCCCTGCATTTTTCGGCGATTTTCCATATCCACCCGCATGACGATCGCAAGGGCGATCAAATTCGCCACCATTGCCGATCCACCGTAACTCATCAGCGGTAAGGTCAGCCCCTTGGTTGGCACTGCGCCCAAATTCACGCCGATATTAAAAAACGACTGAAACCCGATCCACAACCCCACCCCTTGTGCGGCAAGACCGGAAAATACATCGCCCAACACAATGGATTGGCGACCGATTTCAAGGATGCGTTGCGCCATCCAGAAGAACATCCCGATCACCGCCAGTACGCCCATTAAGCCAAATTCTTCGCCAATCACGGCCAGCAAAAAGTCGGTATGCGCTTCGGGCAACCAATGCAATTTTTCCACGCTCCCGCCCAGCCCCACGCCAAACACGCCGCCGCGCCCAATGGCAATCAGCGAATGCGAGAGCTGATACCCTTTGCCCAGCGCGTATTTTTCATCCCACGGGTTTAAGTAGGCAAAAATCCGCTCCCGCCGCCATTCACTGGTGTAAATGATGGCGGCAAAGACCAGCAGCAAAATCGTGGCAATCAAGAAGAACATACGGGCATTCACGCCGCCTAGAAACAAAATGCCCATCGCAATCACGGCGATCACCATGAAGCCACCCATATCCGGCTCGGCCAGCAGCAGCACACCCACCACCCCGACCGCCAGCGCCATAGGCCATACCGCACGGAGGAAGTTTTCTTTATCTTCCATCTTGCGCACCATGTAATTGGCGGCATACAGCAAGATGGCGATTTTGACCATTTCCGAAGGCTGAAAACTCAGCGGCCCGACCGCAATCCAGCGTCGCGCTCCGTAAACCACTTTCCCGATGCCGGGTATCAACACCACGACCAATAAGAGCAGTGAGATGATGAAAAGCAGAGGCGCGTTCTTCTCCCACATATTGAGCGGGATACGGAAGGCGATCAAGCTCATGGCAATCGCGATCACGATCCACATCGTATGGCGCATCAAAAAATGCGTGGGGGCATATTTGGCAAACTTGGGGTTATCCGGCAGGGCGATGGAGGCCGAATACACCATCACAATGCCCCACATCAGCAAGGCAATGATCACCCACAACAGGGTTTGATCAAAGCGTTTGACTTCGGATTTCACTCCAATCCCTCCAACGAGGTTCCACGATTCAGTGCCAATGCCTGCGCCGCATCGCAAAACACCTGCGCACGGTGCGCGTAGTTTTGAAACATATCCAAGCTGGCACACGCGGGTGATAGCAATACGGCATCGCCTGCTTTCGCTTCACCAAACGCCAAAACAACCGCTTCTTCTAAAGAAATCGCGTTCCACATCGGCACACGGGTGGGAACCAAGGCCGCACGGATGCGGTCGGCATCGCGCCCAATCAGCACCACCGAACGAACGTATTGCGCCACCGGAGCCATCAACGGGCTGAAATCTTGCCCCTTGCCGTCCCCTCCCAAAATCAACACCAAACGGCGATCAACCCCCAGCCCTTGCAGGGCAGCCACTGTTGCGCCAACATTCGTGCCTTTGCTGTCGTCAAAAAATTCGATGCCGTCCATCACACCAATCGACTGCACGCGGTGCGGTTCACCCCGATATTCGCGCAAACCGTACAGCATAGGAGCCAACGCACACCCCGCCGCGCAGCACAATGCCAAGGCCGCTAGCGCATTGGTCGCGTTGTGCCGACCGCGAATGCGCATCGCCTCGACCGGCATCAAGCGTTGGATGTGCGATTCGGATTGCACTTTCTTCGTGCCTTCGGTTGCTTGCAAACGCACCAGCCACGCCATGCCATTGACTTCTTCGATGCCAAATTCTCCGCCCCGCTGCGGCATTCCCGCGCTGAAGCAAGTGCCGGAACGGTTCGTGGCTTGCATCGCCATGACTTCGGCATCATCGCGGTTCAATACCTGAAAGCCAGTTGTACCAAAGATACGCGATTTGGCATGGGCGTAATCCGCCATATCGGTATGCCAATCCAAATGGTCTTGGGTGATGTTCAAGACGGTGGCGGCGGTGGGTTCCCATGCGGGAATGTCGAGTGCCAACTGAAAACTGGACAATTCCAGTACCCACGCTTGAGGCAGTTCGGACGATTCGGGTGCTTCGGCGGCGGCACTTTTATCCAAAAATTCCGTCAACGTATCCAAGAGCGTAGGGCCGATATTGCCCGCCATCGCCACCGACATCCCCGTCCACGCCAACAAATGGCGCGTTAAAGACGTTACCGTGGTTTTGCCATTGGTTCCGGTAATTGCCAAAATTTGGGGGGCGTAACCGCGTTCGGTACGCAAATCTTGCAACGCTTGTGCGAACAACCCCAGCTCACCCGCCACCGGAACGCCTTGGCTTTGTGCCGCTTGCACCACACCGTGCATCTGCGCGGGTGAAATCCCCGGGCTGACAAAAACCGCATGGTTGCCCTGCACCAAACTTCCATCGAAGTGCGGTGAATGGACAAACTGCACGATGGATGAATGTGGCAAATGGTTGTGCAACCATGCCAACTGCGGCGGCGCGGCGCGGGTATCGGCAACGGTTACCCGTGCAGCACCTTGGCGCACACACCAACGCGCCATCGCCAGCCCTGAAGCGCCCAAGCCCAAAATCAAAACAGACGTATCACGGATAGGATTGATAGGGTTTATATTCATTTTTATTTAACGTAGCTTTAAGGTCGATAAACCCATTAAACACAAAAACATGGTAATAATCCAAAATCGAATGACCACTTGGGTTTCTTTCCAGCCCTTTTTCTCAAAATGGTGGTGTAAGGGAGCCATGTGGAATAATCGGCGACCTTGCCCGTAGCGTTTTTTCGAGTATTTGAAATAACCCACTTGCAGCATCACCGAAAGCGCTTCTGCCACAAAAACACCGCCCATAATCGCCAATACAATTTCTTGGCGCACAATCACTGCAATCGTTCCCAATGCCGCACCCAGTGCCAATGCCCCTACATCGCCCATAAATACCTCGGCTGGGTAGGCATTGAACCATAAAAATGCCAACCCCGCACCCGCAATCGCTGCGCAAAATACCAACAATTCCCCGGAACCCGGAATATGCGGAAAGAACAGGTATTTGGAATAGGTCGCGCTTCCCGTCACGTAGGCAAAAATACCCAGCGACATACCCACCAGTACCACGGGCATGATGGCGAGTCCATCCAAACCGTCGGTGAGATTGACGGCATTACTCGAACCCACAATCACCAAATAAGTTAAAACCACAAAACCCAAAACCCCCAGCGGATACGAAATCGCTTTGAAGAAGGGCAATTGCAAACTGGCCTTCGGTGGTAAATTGACATCAAAACCGGAATATACCCAGTTCATGAATAAATCCAAAGCGCGGGCATTGTTGGTTTCTGAAATACTAAAAACCAATAACACCGCAGCCACCACCCCAATTGCCGATTGCCAAAAGTATTTTTCACCCGAACGCATACCTTCCGGGTCTTTATTGACCACTTTTCGCCAATCATCGACCCAACCAATCGCACCAAAACCCACCATTACCGCTAATACAATCCAAAAAAAGCGGTTACTTAAATCCGACCATAATAATGCTGATAATGCAATGGATAATAAAATCAAAACCCCGCCCATCGTCGGTGTACCATTTTTTTGCAAATGGGTTTCCATGCCATATTCCCGCACCGGTTGCCCGATTTTGAGCGTCCGCAAACGCCCAAATACAAAAGGCCCCGCTGCCAGCCCGATCAGCATGGCGGTGGCAGCGGCTAATAAAGCCCGAAACGTTAAATAATTAAAAACCCGAAAATACGCCAGCTCCGGCGATAGTGCCTGTAGCCATTGCGCCAAACTCAAAAACATGAATACTCCTATCAAGCGGGTGACGATTCCATCGCACCAATAACCCGTTCCATTCGCATAAACCGCGAAC
>CALMCD010000078.1 GCA_937863075.1 uncultured Rhodoferax sp.
TCGGTGCTGATTTTTATCGGCATTGCGGCGTGGTTTGCGTGGCGTGCCAACCGTGGGGATGATTCCGCCCCATCCGTACCGCATCCGGCTATCCACCGAACGCATCGGCGTTTTGGGCTGTTTGTGGGAGGGTTGCTGCTCTCGCTCTTGATTTTGGCATTGGCTGAATATCTGGGAATGCCCAAGGTGTGGGTGGCGGGGATTTTTCTTTCTTTCACCCTCATCCTTTACGCAGCCATCGGCGTGTATGGGCGTACTTCGGACGCACTGGAATACTATGTGGCTGGGCGGCGTGTTCCGGCGGTGTACAACGGCATGGCAACGGCTGCGGATTGGATGAGTGCCGCGTCTTTCATCAGTCTGGCGGGCAGCCTTTATCTACAAGGTTATTCAGGAACCGAAGACCAAAGCGGTGGGCTGGCCTACGTCATGGGGTGGACGGGCGGCTTTTGTTTGGTCGCGCTTTGGGTCGCGCCGTATCTGCGTGCCATGCAGCTCAACACCGTGCCGGATTATTTTGCCGTGCGCTTTGGCGGAAAATGGCCGCGCATTATTGCGGCATTGGCGACTATTTTGTGTTCGTTTACCTACGTGGTGGCGCAGATTTATGGCGTGGGTTTGATTACATCGCGCTTAACGGGAGTGCAGTTTGAGATCGGTATTCTGCTGGGGCTGGGGGGCATTTTGGTGTGTTCCTTTTTGGGTGGGATGCGGGCGGTAACGTGGACGCAGGTGGCGCAATACGTCGTCATCATTTTGTCGTTGCTGATTCCGGTTTCGTGGTTGGCATACAAGCAGGTGGGCAACCCGTTGGCGTTGATAGCGTATGGTCAGCAGTTGGCAAAAATTGATGCGTTAGAGCAAAAATTCATGGTATCCCCTGCCGAGCAAAGCGTGATTCGGGAATACCAACGCCGTGCGGAGGATTACGAACGCAAGCTGCAAAATGTCGAAAAAAGCCTGCAAACCGAGCGCCGAGAATTACGGCAGCAGCTGCGTGAGATGGAGGGGAAAAATGCCGATAACGAACGTGCCACCGCCCTTCGGCGTGAATTGGCGAATCTCCCCAAAGATGCCACGGCTGCGCGGGAAATATGGGCGCAAGCCGTGGTGGAAAATCAGGCACGCGCCAAACCACTGGGCGGAATGCCACCGCATTCCACCCCGTTTATAGACAAAGATTCCAATTCGGAAACCTTTACCCAATCGCGCCTTAATTTTTTGGCACTGATGTTTTGTTTGATGGTGGGAACGCTGGGTCTTCCCCATCTTTTAACCCGCTACTACACCACTACGTCGGTCGCGGAAACCCGTCAATCGGTAGCTTGGTCGTTGTTTTTTATCGCCTTGCTCTACCTTTCTACGCCTGCGTTGGCGGTCTTGGTAAAGTATGAGGTGATGGCGCATTTGGTGGGAATGCCGTTCGATCAACTGCCTTCATGGGTGTCCCAATGGGCGCGTGACCCCAGTTTATTGAGCGTATCGGATGTGAATGGCGACAAGGTATTGCAGTTTGCAGAATTACAAATCGGTGCGGATTTGCTGATGTTAGCCACGCCAGAAATCGGCGGCTTGCCATATACCGTATCCGTGTTGGTCGCGGCTGGTGGGCTGGCGGCGGCATTGAGTACGGCCGATAGTTTGCTGCTCACCATTGGCAACGCGGTGGCACACGATTTGTATTTTCAAGGCAAAACCGGAGATCGGGTGCAAGCGATGCGGCGTGTGATGTGGTCAAAATTCGCGCTCTTGGTGATGGCGTTGATTGCGGCGTATGTCGCTGCACAAAAGCCGGCGGGTATTTTGTATTTGGTCACCACCTCGTTTTCGTTGGCAGGGGCGGCGTTCGCGCCAGTGATGGTATTGGGCATCTTTTGGAAAAAAACCAACCATGCCGGAGCGGTGGGCGGAATGCTGACGGGTTTAGGTGTCACTATTTACTATATGTCGATTAACAACCCCATTCTGCGCAGCGCCCTGCACTTGGAAGGCGATGGTTTGTGGTGGGGCATTCAGCCCATATCGGCGGGTGTGTTTGGGGTGGTGGCGGGCGTGGTGGCGACTGTGGTGTTTAGCTTGGCGGGTCAAAAAAGCACGCCGCCTGCTGCGGGATAACGCTATAATCGTGGGCTTTTCGCCTTGCTGTACCCCATGCGACGCGGGGACAGTTTTTTTAACATCCAAAAGGAAGTATCAATGCGTCATTACGAGATTATTCTCATGATCCATCCGGATCAAAGCGAACAAGTTCCAGCCATGCTGGAGCGTTACAAAGGCATGATTACCGCAGGCGGTGGAAAAATCCATCGCGTGGAAGATTGGGGTCGTCGCCAGTTGGTGTACCTCATCAACAAATTGGCTAAAGCCCATTACCTGTGCGTCAATATCGAAGCTGACCAAGCTGTGATGGCTGAGCTGGAACACGCATTCAAATTCAACGATGCCGTATTGCGTCACCTGACCGTACTGAAGAAAAAAGCCGAAACGGGCCCTTCTTCGATGATGAAAACGGTTGAGCGCGAAGAATCCCGCAAAGCTCAGCAAGCTGAATATCAAGTTTAATGGTTAGGAGGCTCTCATGGCCACATTTAAAAAATTCAATAAAGACAAGCGTCCCAAGCGTCCAGCACAAAACCTGCTGTTCAAACGCAAGCGTTTCTGCCGTTTCACCGTTACTGGTGTAGAAGAGATCGACTACAAAGACATCGATACTTTGCGTGATTTCATTGCCGAAAACGGCAAAATCATCCCCGCTCGTTTGACAGGTACCCGTGCGATTTTCCAACGCCAACTCAACACCGCTATCAAACGTGCGCGTTTCCTCGCCCTGTTGCCTTACAGCGACCAGCACAAGATTTAAGGAGTACAACCCATGCAAATTATTCTGCTCGACAAGGTTGTTAACCTCGGTAATCTGGGTGACATCGTTAAAGTGAAAGACGGCTATGCCCGTAACTTTCTGATTCCTTCCGGTCGCGCACGCCGTGCGACTGCCGAAGCCAAGGCTGCTTTTGAAGCCAAGCGCGTGGAATTGGAAAAAGCCGCAGCCGCTAAATTGGCTGAATGCCAAGCATTGGGCGAAAAACTCGGTGGTACTACCATCAAGTTGACCCAAAAAGCGGGTGTGGACGGTCGTTTGTTTGGTTCCGTAACCAATCTGGACATCGCCGAAGAATTGGTGAAAAATGGCTACAAAGTGGTTAAATCCCAAGTTCGTATGCCCAATGGCCCCATTAAAGTGGTCAGCGATAGCACTGTAGCGGTGGCATTGCACACCGACGTGGTGGTTGATATTACCGTATCGGTTTACGGCGAAACAGCTTAATCAGCCTTTCTAGTAAGCCCTTCGCTTAAAAGTTACCACCCGAGCCGCCCAAGGGATTCAAACTCCTTGAGCGGCTTTTTTGTCACCGGATAGGCTCCAGAAGACCCATCATGTCCTTCGATTTGGATTTCGTTGATGACTACCGTCAGGACGGTCAAATTGCCAGATTGCGCACTCCCCCCCATTCTTTGGAGGCAGAGTCCAGCGTACTGGGAGGCTTGTTGCTGGACAACGAGGCCTTTGATCGGCTCAGTGATGTCCTCGTTTCCGATGATTTTTACCGTTTGGAACATCGACTCATTTACGGGGCTATCAGCACCCTGATTGGTCAAGGTAAGCCCGCCGATGTCATCACGGTACACGATTTTCTGGAAAGCCAAGGCAATGCCACGACGGTGGGTGGTATTGGGTATATCAACGATTTAGCGCAATACGTTCCCAGCGCGACCAATATCCGCCGTTACGCCGAAATTGTGCGTGACCGTGCTTTACTTCGCCGTCTGGTCACCACCAGCGATGAAATTGCCGATACCGCTTTCAATCCCAAAGGCCGACCTGCGTCCGATATTGTGGACGAGGCCGAGCAAAAAATCTTCAAAATCGGCGAACAAGGCAAGCGCAATCAGCAGGGCTTCCAGTCGATGGACAAG
>CALMCD010000079.1 GCA_937863075.1 uncultured Rhodoferax sp.
GCCATGAAGCCCGGAATCACGCGGTGAAACAGGGTATTGGTATAAAACCCCGCGTTCACATACTGCATGAAGTTAGCGACGGTAATGGGTGCAGCAGTCGGATTGAGTTGCACCACCAACGTGCCTTCGCTGGTTTGAAGTTGCACACGCGGTTCAGGAATGGTGAAGCTACGGGATGCCAATTCCGCTCCCGCCTCATCTTTCACCGCAATGGTGAAATTACCCGTCCCCGTTAGGGTGCAACTGACATTGCGCACCTGTTTACCGATGGTTTGCAGCAGTTGGGCATTGGTACACTGCGGCCCCACGGTGACTTTGGCTCCGACTTGCTCCACCGCACTGCCTGCAATCGTCAAAATAGCCGTTTTCCCGTAGCGCAATGGCGTGCTACCGACCTCAATCGTATCCTTGCAGCGGTCGGGGTAGACCAAGCATTGAAAAGCCACCAGCGTATCGACAGCTACCAATTTTTTGTCCGTCACAGGCCCCACTGCATACACAATGCCGTCCGAAACGCCCAACGCATTGCCGCTGCCCGCGTAGTGGCGATAGCTATAGCTGCCCGTTTGCTGGGTTTTTTCGCGGCTGGTGAAAAGGGTGGGGAACGTCAATTCAGCCCAGTCCAACAACGCATTCGCATCTAATAATTGTGCGGAAGCGGGCAACGCTTGCACAGAAAGCGCACAATAAAGACTCCAACGTCCTAATCTTTGAGAAAATTGCCGCAAAAAATTCGCCATACCATACCCCGTCTCGATCAAAAAAACCACTATCCTCAATTATCCAACGACATGAAAAGGTTGCATCCATGCCAACATTCCATTATCCCCGTATCGCAGTAGTTTGTAGCGTATTGTTGTCTCTTGCTGCGGGTTCTGCGGTGGCTGCTTCGAGTGCGTCTTCGGCATCCAGTGCTGCATCGGACTCGGTGGGTAGCTCATCGACATCCTTGGAAAAATCCAGCACCTCGTCTAGCAACAACAAAGAAGTCGCCCAAGGAACGTATACGGTGATAGAAACCGTGGCACTGGCGGATGACCCCACCATGCTGCAAATTCAACTGCAATCGGAGCGCGAAGATAGCAAGTTTTCCCTCAAACTGCCACGCGAAACCGCCGATCGTGCAGGGATTGCGGCAGGCAGCCTCGTGCAGGTAGCGCATCGTCCGTATGGCTTGGCTTTTTCGACCGGAACCACCGAAGCAACCCCCTTTTTTCTGGTGCTAAACGATGATTGGTATCAGGAACTGCGTAGCCGCCCTGTTATTTTGTAACAGCTTTGCCTACAGCCCCGCAGCCTCTGCGGGTGCGTTGTCGGGCGATGCGTCCGGCTATTGCCAACCCAGCACCGATCTGGGGGCGGTGGTGCAAGATCAATTACTGCAAGTCACCCATACCGTGAAGCGGGAGTTAGAGCAATCCGGTCACCGCATGGCTCTCGTTTCCCGCTCTGGTTTGCGCTTGCAGCGTTTTGATTTGCGCTATTCTCACGCAGGCATTAGTTTGAAACACAATACCCACGGTGCTTGGTCGGTACGGCAGTTGTATTTTGCTTGCGATGAAAACCGCCCGCGCATTTTTGACCAAGGCATGGCGGGTTTTGTAATGGGTGCTAATCAACCCGAAGGCGGGCATATCTCCATCGTTTTCCTGCCATCGGAGGCCGCCCAACCACTGGAAAATGCAGCACTGGATAACGCACGCGCCCTGCAACTGCTAGGCAACACCTACAGCGCCAATGCGTACCCGTTTAGCCCGTTGTACCAAAATTGCAACCAGTGGGTGATTGAATTGATGGCGAGTGCATGGGGCAACCTTACTCTCCAGCCTGCGCAAGAAAACCAATTGCGGCAATCGGCACAACAATGGCTCCAAGCGGAAAACTACCAGCCGAGTACGATTCAAATCGGATGGTTGCCGTTGATGTGGGTTTCTTCCATCGTGCCGTGGCTGCACACCGACGATCACCCTGATGAGGATTGGAATGCGGCGCAATACCGCACCAGTATGCCCCAGTCGATTGAGGCGTTTGTCCGCACGCGCCACCCTCAAGCGCAGCGCGTGGAAATTTGCTATACCGAAGA
>CALMCD010000080.1 GCA_937863075.1 uncultured Rhodoferax sp.
TACGACAAGCACCCGCGCCAGGTTGTCGATTCCACTGCATACTCGGTTCCGACTCCCGAAGATAAGCCAGAAGATATTGAAGAGATCGCCCCACCAGCGCGGCAGGTGACAGCGATTGAAGCCTTTCGCGGCAACACTAATACAAATTTTGCTCTTGGGCAGACTACCGAGGGCGAGGTCGTTTATTGGGACTGCACTGAAACCCCGCACATTCGCTTCCACGGCAAGAGCCAGGGCAGCGGCAAGACCAACGCGATTAAGCAGGTTGTGTTGGGCGCTGTGCGCAGTGGAGCGAATGTCATCCTATTGGACCGTCGCAACTTTAAGGATTGGGGAGATTATCGCCAGCACGTCGAATGCGTTGATACGCGTGACCCCTTGCGCTTTGTGGATGCCATCACTCAGTTGCGAGATATCTATCAGGATCGAGATCGCCAGTTGGGTGAGGCTGGTGTCGGCACCATCGCCCAGATGAAGCGACCGCTTTCGCGCATCTTCGTTGTGATCAGCGAGTTCGGTGCGCTCTGCGATGTGGCGGACGCCGAAGGTCTGCTCAACGATGTGTTGCAGCCGTTGCGCTTGGTACTGCGCGAAGCCGGTGCGACGGGCGTGCACCTAATCTTTGAAGATCAAGTCGTCGAAAAGACTTGGCCACGCGCAGCGCGTGCCAACTCGACGCCCATCACCGGCTATCTGCCGCAGAATTCTTCGAGCGCCGGGGATTACTACTATGCCCACAAGCTGCGCCCCTACGAGTTTCACTACGACGGGCACATCATGAAAACGTGGGACATGAAGATAGTAGCGCCGCAGATGTTGGCTGCCGTCCAGCCGATGCCACGTGGGCGCGTGCTGAAGCCCGCCAACACCGTGCGCAAGGAAGTGGTATCGGTCGCTGCGCCAGTGGTTGTACCCGTCGCCGAACAGCGAACGCCGATTGCCACCGAACAGCCGTTCGACCCGCGCAAAGCAGACAATCGCGAGATCATCTTCCACTGGCGCAAGCAGAACCCGGCTGGCAGCCAGGCAGAGTTTCGCGAATGGTGCGAGACTCAGGGTGTCGAGATGGCGCGTGGGTACATTAGTGACACATTCGCACTCTATGAACTCTGGCAATGGCGAGATAGCCACACTGCTAGCAGCCAGGCGGAATACAACAACTGGCGCGTGGATGCAGGGAAGATGGAAGTGCCGAGCAGCAAGCTGGCGTCGCTGTGGGCAACCTATGACCGTATTCGCAAGCCGACACGCCCGACACAAATGGGCGTTTATCGAGATAGCAATGGAATTCGACCACAATAGGTATTTATGTAATATAAATCACATAAATACCTATTGTTTATTAGTACACTAAAAATACAATACAACAAGCCAGCGAGTGCAGATACGAAGTTGGTTTAATATAAAACCATTTAGTTTAATACTATTTAACGTTAAATAATATTACGTGTAGTCATTTTAGGTTTAATGGAAAAGGAGGCAGTAAGGATGAAACATCTTCCCGCGGCAATCTTTCTAGCGGCAATCGCCATCGTAGGCTGGAAGATAGGCAGTGTTCTCAGCCGTGATGCTCTCGGCATGGCGCTGGGTGTAATCTTCGGCATGATGGCTGGCATTCCCGCCGCGTTAATTGCCGTTTCACTGAAGCGACAGGCCCCAACCGAGCAACCCAATAACCGGCAAAGCGCTCCCCTGCTGCTCCCTGCCCCAGTTCCCGCACCAAGACCAAAAATTACCATTGTCCAGCCAGAACGCGTTTTGCTATCGGTGGGCAATCAGAAACGAATCGAGGTGAAGAAATGAAAACATCAACTACCGATTTAGTGCGCCCCATCTGCGCTCCGATCACAGATCCGCTACAGGCTTTGTGCCTGGCAGAAGTAGCTTTCAATAGCTACATTCACGACTTTTCGCAAGGGCTGCTTGTTTGCATGAATCATCCATCTTTTGAGCGGCACCTGTCTGGAATGGCGGCAACATTCCACTGCATCAACGACACCCAGCCGGAAGAGTTCTCCGCGCTGGACGGAGACGGGCTGAGTCTTGCAACTATGGAACTGCCAGAGCAGGCGACGTTAGAGATCGCCAACGTTATCATTTCATCGCCGGAATGCGCGACCATGCTGTTGCAGTTGGCGAATGAGATTTGGCGAAGCGGGTGTTGGCAAGAAGAAGACTTCACGCACGACTGTCTGGTCTACCTGGGCATCGCTCCTTCCTACGAGTTTTATGAGAAGCCTGGGATATCAAACTGGATGAGCACGGAGGGACTTGAAGATGACACAGTTTAAATTGAATGTTCCGGCAAGACTGGC
>CALMCD010000081.1 GCA_937863075.1 uncultured Rhodoferax sp.
AACGCCAATTCGGTGATTTGTTGCGTCGCACCCAGTCCATCGCCCGTAAAGCCTTGCAAACGGCGGTGCAGCAAACTCAGCATCGCGCCAAATCCCAGCATGGAAGCGAGAAAACCCGCGCCAATCGCTATGAATGAGAGCGAATCAAACACCACCAACGCCAGCAAAAGCGCGGCGATGCACCAGAGCGTACCGGTGATCAGCGTGGTGGTTTCGATGGGTTCTGCCAAGGGCGGGGCTTTGGATTGATCGACCTCTCCGGCGTAGGACAGCAAATAAATCACGCACAGCGGCCAAAAGCGCGACACCGTATGTCCCAGCCAAAGTGCCAATAGCATGGGGGTTGGGCTGCTCGCGCCGATAAAGGCCAAGAGGCTGATTTTTCCCAGTAGCACCAAGTTCAGCGTGACCATTCCGTAAGTGCCGATGCGGGAATCTTTCATGATCTCCAGCGCCTTCTCGCGGCTGACGTAACCGCCTAGCCCGTCGGCGGTATCGGCCAGACCATCTTCATGCAGCGCCCCCGTCAGCAACGCGCTGATCGACACGCCCAGCACCGCCACAGCCAGCGGGGTGAAGCGGTTGAATTCCATCGTGCCAAACAAAATAATCGACAGTGCCACCACCACGCAGCCCACCAGCATCCCCACAACGGGGAAGTAGGCGGTGCTGGAACGCTGCATTTCAGGGCTGAATCCGACCCAATCCGCCAGACGTTTGCCCAGCGGAATGCGCGTAAAAAACTGCACCGCCAGCAAAAAGTGCCGCACACCCTGCGCGATACGCTGCAACCACGAGGCATTCCACGCATTCGGTGGCGTAGCGGGAGCGGCCTCGGCCGGCTTCGGCTGGTGAGGGGGTGATTTTTGTGGTTTCTTGAACTTCAGAGGACTGAATTTCAATGCTTTCAGTTTGTCGAAATACTGTCGCATTTTTCGCATGACTCGGAAACTCCTGCCGCTTCAAAACTCGCCATATCGCGCAAAATCGCGCAGGCCGATTCCAGTAAAGGCCACGCCAGTGCCGCACCAGAGCCTTCGCCCAAACGTAAGTTTAAGTCTAGCAGGGCTTGAACGCCCAGATGTTGCAGCATAAATTGGTGTCCGCGCTCGCCGGAACAGTGGGCAAAGACGCAACGCTGCAACACCAGCGGCTGCATGGCGTGGGCAATCAACACGGCGCTGGTGGTGATAAAACCGTCCACCACAATCACGCGGCGTTCGTGCGCGGCTTGCAAAATCGCCCCGACCATCGTGGCGATTTCAAATCCGCCCATTGCCGCCAAAATCTCCAAGGGCGTGGTGGCATCGGCATGACGCGCCAGCACTTCGCGCAGAATGGCGGCTTTGCGCTGCACAGCGGGGGCATCCAAACCCGTGCCGGCTCCGGTGCAGGTGGCAATATCCAGCCCCGTGATTTTGGACAAAATCAACGAAGCCGCCGACGTATTGCCAATCCCCATCTCACCCAACATCAGCACATTGCCCGCGAGGTTTTTGACGATTTCTGCACCATTTTGCAAAGCGGTTTGGCATTGTTGCGCGGTCATGGCAGCGCCTTGGCTGGAATCCGCCGTTCCCCAGCCGACTTTGCACACTTGCAAGCCCGCGCGGGGCGTGTTGTTCGATAAAAAATCATGCGCCACGCCGCAATCAACCACGGTCAACGCCAAGCCATGCTGCCGCGCCAACACGCTCACCGCTGCACCACCAGCGAGGAAGTTTTCCACCATCTGCCACGTTACATCGCTGGGGTAAGCCGAAACGCCACGCGCCGCCAAGCCGTGGTCGCCTGCAAACACCACCATTTGCGGTTGTTTCAGCACGGGCATGGTCGTTCCCAAAATCGTGCCGATTTGCAACGCCAGCACCTCAATCTGCCCCAGCGAACCGAGCGGCTTGGTTTTGTTGTCGATAGCATGGCGCAAGGATTGGGCTAAGGGGGGGGTGGTGATGTCGTGGATGTCGTTCAGATTAGGGATAGAAAAAGTCATAAGTATTGATTTGTATTGATTTATGGATGGTGTGTGTTGGAATCATGGCACAGGTGGCTTACACGCTATACGCTGATGCAACGCCGCCTGCGCCAACGGCTCGCGCACACCCAGC
>CALMCD010000082.1 GCA_937863075.1 uncultured Rhodoferax sp.
TTTACTATTTATTTGATAGCACGGTATGCAATGTCCTTGCGGTACTGCATCCCATCGAAGGTAATGGATTGGATGGCATCATACGCTGCTTGACGCGCGGCTTTCACGCTTTCACCCAACGCCGTGACGCACAAAACACGCCCGCCACTGGTTTGAACGCCTGTTTCGGTGGATGCTGTTCCGGCGTGGAAAACCATCACGTCCGTATCTGCGGCTACGTTGGTCGGCAGGCCGTGGATGGCATCGCCTTTACGCGGTTTCAACGGATAACCTTCCGCTGCCAGCACCACACCCAATGAGGAACGGCGATCCCATTCCAACACCAGATTTTCCAGCCCACCCGCTTCGGTGGCTGCCCACAGCACTTCGGCGAAATCGGATTTCAAGCGCATCAAAATCGGCTGCGTTTCGGGGTCACCCATGCGGCAGTTAAATTCCAGCGTTTTGACGTGGCCTTGTGGGTCAATCATCAAACCGGCGTACAAGAATCCGGTGTAGGGGATGCCGTCTTGCTCCATACCTTTGAGCGTGGGCACAATGATTTCCCGCATCGCCCGCGCATGGACTTCCGGCGTAACCACCGGAGCGGGTGAATACGCGCCCATACCGCCCGTGTTGGGGCCTTGGTCGTTATCCAAGAGGCGTTTATGGTCTTGGCTGGTCGCTAAGGCGGTAACGGATTTGCCATCGCACATCACCATAAAGCTGGCTTCTTCGCCTTCTAAAAACTCTTCAATCACCACGCGCGGCATGGCTTGCCCGTCTGCGCCCGCGTTATGCACCACGCCCAGTTCGTTGCTTAACAGCATGAAATCAATGGCTTCGTGCGCTTCTTGCAGCGTCATCGCCACGACCACGCCTTTGCCTGCTGCCAAACCGTCAGCCTTGATAACGATGGGCGCGCCTTTTTGATCCACATAGGCGTGGGCGGCGGCGACATCGGTGAACGCTTCGTATTCGGCGGTGGGGATGTTATGGCGCTTCATGAAGGCTTTGGAAAACGCTTTTGAGCTTTCCAACTGCGCCGCCGCTTGGGTTGGGCCAAAAATGCGCAGACCGTGGGCGCGAAATTCATCTACCACGCCGGCAGCCAAGGGCGCTTCGGGGCCGACCAGCGTCAGGGCGATGTGGTTGGCCTGCGCCCATTCCCGCAGCGCGACCACATCGGTGACGGGGATGTTTTTCAGACGCGCGTCCAACGCCGTGCCGCCATTTCCGGGGGCGACGTAAACCTGTTGCACTTGGCTGGATTGCGCCAATTTCCACGCCATGGTGTGTTCACGACCACCGCTACCAATGACCAATACGTTAATGCTTTTCATATTATTTATTCGGGGATTATGGAGGGGTTATTTGTGATTATTTATAGGTTTACAGCGCGGCATTATGATAAATCTCTTGGGTATCGTCTAAATCTTCTAAAACGTCCAAGAGTCGTTGCATTTTGGCGGCATCCTCTGCGCTTAATTCAATGGTATTTTCCGCCCGCATGGTGATGCTGGACATTTCCGCGTGCAAACCAGCGGTTTCGAGGGCGCGTTTCACGGTTTCATAATCCGCGATGGAGGTGAGGACTTCAATCGCGCCATCGGCATCGGTCACCACGTCATCGGCTCCGGCTTCGAGGGCGATTTCCATCACTTTATCTTCATCCGTCCCGGGGGCAAAAACCAGTTGCCCGCAGTGTTTGAATTGGAAGACAACCGATCCTTCCGTCCCCATATTGCCGCCGTGTTTGCTGAAGGCGTGGCGTACTTCGGCGACGGTGCGAACGCGGTTATCGGTCATGGTGTCCACCACAATCGCCGCGCCGCCGATGCCATAGCCTTCGTAGCGAATCTCTTCGTAGTTCACGCCTTCGGCATTGCCCGTGGCTTTGTCGATGTTGTATTTGACCCGATCAGCGGGCATATTGGCGGCCTTGGCCTTGTCAATAGCGAGACGTAAACGGGGATTCGCCGACGGATCGCCCCCACCCGCGCGGGCTGCAACCGTGATTTCACGAATAATGCGCGTCCAGATTTTTCCGCGTTTTTCATCTTGGCGACCCTTACGATGCTGGATATTCGCCCATTTACTATGTCCTGCCACGTTGATTCCTTTGAAAG
>CALMCD010000083.1 GCA_937863075.1 uncultured Rhodoferax sp.
AGAAGCTGCGCAGCGGATTGTGGAGTTTGTGCAATTGCGGAAATAAAAGGGTTATTAAAATTTGGTATTAAAATTGTTTCGCAGTCGAACTTAATATATACCAAAATGCAAGACATCGTTACCACCAAAGCAGCAGCCCAGTTATTGGGTGTATCGGAACAAAGAGTTCGGACACTTTTACGTTCGGGGGCGATGGAAGGGAAGCAAATTGGTAAGCAGTGGATTACGACGCAGGATGCCGTCACCCGCTACCAGCAATCAGGGGCAACTCCACCCCCTGCGGATCGCGCTCGGACAACTGGAAAAATGCCTTCATTCAAGGCCTTGTCTTTTTTCTCGGGGGCTATGGGCTTGGATCAAGGGTTGGAAAAAGCGGGGATTCCGTTGTTACTAGCGTGCGAAATAGATGCAGCTTGTCGCCGAACCATTACGGCGAATCGCCCCGACATCGCTTTATTGGGTGATATTGGTAATTATTCGGCGCAAGATATTCGCACTGCTGCGGGACTTTCTGCCACAGAGGATATTGACCTCATCGTGGGCGGACCACCGTGCCAAGCATTTTCTACAGCCGGAGCACGACGGGGATTTGCCGATTCGCGGGGCAATGCCTTATTGCAGTATTTAGATAGGATTGAAGAATTAAACCCTCGATTTTTTGTGCTGGAAAATGTACGGGGTTTGTTATCAGCCCCCTTACTCCATACGCCGCACGCACAGCGCGGGGAATATTGGTCGCCTGCCAGTGAAGGGCTTCGGGGAGGGGCTTTGCTGCATATTGTGGAGCGTCTACGTGAAGCGGGTTATGCGATTTCTTTCAATTTGTACAACGCAGCGAATTTTGGTGTACCCCAATCCCGTGAACGGGTGATTTTGATTGGCTCTCGGGATGGTGTTTCTTTACCCCATTTAATGCCTACGCATTCACAAGATGAAACCTTTGGGCTTCCCGCGTGGCGAACTTTGCGTGATGCTTTACAAGGCTTAAACCCTCAGGTAGGTGACCATGTTGATTTCCCTGAAGACCGATTGCGCTTTTATCGCCTATTAACAGAAGGGCAGTATTGGAAACATCTTCCTGAAAACTTGCACCGTGCGGCCTTGCGCGGTTCATTGGATTCAGGGGGAGGTAAAACCGGATTTTTGCGCCGTTTAGCATGGGATAAACCCAGTTGTACGCTGGTGACATCGCCCAATATGCCCGCTACCGATATGTGCCACCCCGAAGAAAATCGCCCCTTATCGGTACAAGAATACAAACGCATTCAACAATTTCCCGATGATTGGATGATGTGCGGTTCACTGACCGATCAATACCGACAAATTGGTAATGCCGTTCCCGTGGGTTTGGGTGAGGCCGTAGGGCATGCAATTTTGAATCGTATCAAAGGAAAAGATATTCAGCCGCCCGTAGGCTTCTCTTTTAGCCGCTATAAAGATACCGATGAAGCAAGCTGGGAACGTCAAACCCGTGCGTTGATGCCCGAGCAATTAGGACTTTTTAGCTCTGCTGCTGTTGCCGTATAGCGTGCAAATAAGTGCGTACAAAGCGTTCAAAGTTTTCTTCGGATAATTTGGAAAAGGTACGATGCCATTTTTCAATTTCCGTCCCCGCACGAATCGCGCTACTGGAAGAATTTTCCGAGTTATCGCGGTTTTTTACTTGCAGCATTCGCCACGATCCGCCGGATGTACTCGGGGGTAATATGAAATCGACCGCCTTGACTATTGCCCCAGAACACCAAATCCAGCCATGCGGTTCTAAAACCGAAGCCAGATAGCGCTCCAATAAATCACCGACTAAATTTTCCGCCCCCATTGCGAGTTGGTGAACGTGTTTTGCATATTCAAGTTGTTGAATTGGAATATCAAAATACGCATGAAGAATAACGGAAACCATTGCATCAGGAATGGTAGCAGGTGCTTGTGGCGCACGAGGGTTTCGAGCAAGAGCAAATGCTTCTGCTTGCCGCTCGATATATTCCACACTACCGATAGAGGGAGAATTTTTTCCACGCATTGCTGAAGCTGCTTCAGGATAATGGGATAAAAATTCAATCACCGTAACATACTGAGATGCCAAATTGGGATTGATTTCCCCCATTGCTTGGTGGGCTATGAATGGGGCATTTAGAGGGAGTGGCATGGGATATTTCAGAGGAAAGATAGTGAGCCTGCTATTGGCAGTATAGCTATTTACCCCCCGCCCGAGCCGCAAACTCCGCCCTTAACGCCCGCAGCTTTTCACGCGGGTT
>CALMCD010000084.1 GCA_937863075.1 uncultured Rhodoferax sp.
TGCTATTTTTACCAATGATGATGAATTAGCGCAAAAGATTCGTTGGATTCGGGTCGGTTTTCAAAAAATCGCGCAAAGTTTTGACGATTTTCCGCACGGCTTTGCGATTCTCAAAACGGCTAAAAAGCGAATCCGTGTGATGAAGCGGTTTGACCCCTTGCGTTTTCCAAATAGGGGGTAAAGACGCTAAAAGGTTATTGTTCCCCCCGCGTTCCAAATTGAGCTGGCTGATATTTTGCAGCTTCGTTCCCCCAGTTTTTGAACGGCAAGGTGCGGGTATTCATGCACGGCGCGTTCGCTCAAGGTGTTGTCTTTGCGGGCTTTGCGGGCGGCTTTGGCTTCTTCGCTGAAACGGTCGTCTTGTAAACGCGCAAACAGCCAATGCGCCAGTGGACTGGAATACAAAGGTGCGAGTAGATGGAACTCATTATTCTCGTCACCATCTTCACCATCCACTGCCCAATAAATCTGTTTGGCAAACGTATGCGATGCAATGCGCCCGCGTGGTTGAATCAGAGTGGCAAAGGCTTGCATCCATGTTTTTACCTGCGCGGGGTTATTGCTGAAATGGCTTAAAGCAGCGGCAAAATCGGCATCTTCGGCAATGGCTAAATCCAACAAACTACGCTGTTTTTCACCGTCTTGGTAGGTTTGTTTCAGGAACTTATAGACATCCAAAGCAGCGGCATTGCCCACGACATCGGGCGCAAAATCATCACCCAAACAATGACTTCCGACCACATCCAAAGCGGGCAAGGTGTTGGGCGGACAATAAAGATTTGTACCCTTGGCATCGGGGTGAATGGGTTTTAAGGTGTGTGTAACGACCTGAAGCCATGCAGCACGTCGGGTAGCGGCATCGTCTAGCCATTCATATTGACTCTTACCCTTTAGTCGTTCTTCGGTAAGGAAGTCGGTAATGAGAAGACGTAATGCAGCCTGACGATTTTCAGAAAACATCGGCATAGGGGACATATCCTTTCATCTTGGAAGTTATGAAATTTATTGTATAGTTAGTGATTGCAAAATTAAAAATTGCAATCACTTTAGGAGATGCTGTTATGTCTTCAGTCACTGTTCGTAATTTGCCCGATTCCACTCATCGAGCGCTCAAACTGCGTGCCAAACAACATGGGCGCAGCACAGAAGCCGAGATTCGTTTCATTTTGCAAAATGCCGTAGCACCCAAGGTAGGAATGGGTACGTTATTAGCCGCTATTGGAAGTAACCTTGAAATTACAGAATTGCATTTCCCGCGCGATCAGCGACCTGTAGAAATAGCGGTGTTTGAATGATTATTCTCGATACCAATGTGGTGTCGGAGCCACTCAAGCCAGCCCCCAATCCTGCCGTCATGGATTGGCTTAACGCACAAGAGCCAGAAACTTTGTATCTGA
>CALMCD010000085.1 GCA_937863075.1 uncultured Rhodoferax sp.
GTTTGGATTTGCTGGTAACCAATGCCAAAGTGCGCGATGTGCTGCTGGCGATTGTGGCGGATACCCGTTACAGCATGTTGATGCACCCCGATGTATCCGGCACGATTTCGGTCACGCTGCGCGGTGTCACGGTGGTGGAAGCGTTGGAGGCGATTCGGGATGTCTATGGCTACGATTTCCGCTTAGAAGGTCGCCGTATCACCGTTTACGCACCGTCATTGCAAACCCGTATTTTTACGATCAACTACCCCCACGCCCTGCGCACGGGTAGCAGCGAGCTGCGGGTATCGTCAGGTGGATTGCCGAATAACAGTAACACTGGCAATAACAACACCGGTAACAACAATGCCGGAACCGGCACGGGTAATAACAACAATAACAATAATAACGGTAACAACAATCAGCAGCAGCCCAAACAGCACCAAGGCAATAACGGGGGAAGCGTTGTTGCTACCAGCTCCCAAACCGATTATTGGACGGAGATGACGCTCGCCATTCGGAGCTTGATTGGCGGTGGCGAAGGGCGCAGCGTGACCGTGAGTCCACAAGCCGGCATCATGGCGGTGCGGGCGATGCCGGATGAATTGCGGCAAGTTTCCCAGTTCTTGAAAGCCGCGCAAATGGCGATTGAACGGCAGGTGATGCTGGAAGCCAAAATCATCGAAGTCGAATTGCGCGATGGTTTTCAAAGCGGTATTGACTGGTCGGCACTGCGCAATTCCGGCCGCTACACGGGGACGATGGGTAGCGTATCCGGCAGTTCGCCCAATAATGTGATGCAAAGCGGGGTGGTTTATAACGCCCCGGGTTTCTCCGCCACCGCCACGCCCGCGCTGCTGGATACCACCGGATTACCCGCTGCGGTCGGTGGATTGTTTGGATTGGCCTTGGCGACCGATGGTTTTCAAGCCGTGTTGGGTTTCCTAGAAACGCGCGGTGATACCCAAATTTTGAGCAGCCCCCGCATCGCCACCATGAACAACCAAAAGGCGCTGCTGAAGGTCGGCACGGACGATTTCTACGTCACGTCCGTCACCAGCACGCCCAATACCAATACCGGTACGAATGGAACGACGACTTCCACGTCCTCGAATCTCACGCTGACTTCGTTCTTTTCCGGCATTGCGCTGGATGTGACACCGCAAATTGACGATAGCAACAATATCACCCTCTACATCCGCCCCTCGGTCACGACGGTGACGGAAAAAACCAAGCAAGTCGATTTGGGCTCGGGTGGTAGTTTCCGCTTGCCGCTGGCTTCTAGCTCGGTGAACGAATCCGATACGGTGGTGCGGATTCAAGACGGTCACATTGTGGCAATTGGTGGATTGATGCAAATGGAATCGAGCCGCAAAGATTCCGGACTCCCCGGAACCAGCGATACCGCCTTTGCTTCCGTGCTGGGTAACAAAGTCAATTCGGGGCGCAAAAAAGAATTGGTGGTGTTGATTAAGCCCACCATCATCCGCTCAATAGAAGACTGGGAAGCGCAAACCCGCCGCACCCAAGCCGATTTTGAGCAGATGGATGCCGCACGCTCCCGCATGATTCGTTTGGATGGCTCGGGTAAGTGAGATTACGATGTACCTTGAACATTTCTCCCTGCGTGAAGCCCCCTTTTCGATTACGCCCGATTCGGCCTACTTTTATCCGCACGAAAGCGTACAAGCGGCTTTCAATACGGTACTGGTAGCCCTGCGTAGCGGCGAAGGCTTCATGAAAATTGTGGGCGAAGTGGGTTGCGGTAAAACAGTGTTGTGCCGCCAGTTGCTGAAAACGCTGCACCAAGAATGCGTCACGGCCTACATCCCCAATCCGGGCATGGGGCCGGATGATTTGCTGATGGCTTTGGCGCAGGAACTCAAAATTACGCTAGAACGTCCGCTCACCCGCCACGGCATCCACAATGCGATACGGCACGCTCTGTTGCGCTATGCGGCAAAGGGCATACGGGTCGCCCTGTTTATTGACGAAGCGCAGGCCATGCCCGTGCGCACTTTGGAGAGTGTTCGGCTTTTATCCAACCTCGAAACCGAGAAAAGCAAATTGCTGCAACTGGTGTTGCTGGGGCAACCGGAATTAGATACCAATCTGGCACTACCGGAAATTCGCCAGTTGATGCAGCGGATTACGTTCAGCGAATACATCGGTGCTTTACCCGCCGATAAAGTCGGCAGCTATGTGATGCACCGCTTGCGCACCGCCGCGCTGGGCGTGCAAACCAATGTCGAGATTTTCGATGCCGATGCCATTCGCCACATTACCCACACCAGCCGAGGCGTTCCCCGACTGATTAACATCATTGCCCACAAGTGCCTGATGCTGGCGTATGGTGAAGGGGTGTACCGCGTCACACGCGACCACGCCCGCATCGCTGCCAAGGATACGCCCGGTGTGGTCGATACCCCCAACTGGTGGCAACGACTTTGGAGCCGATCATGAGCGTCATCAACAAGGTATTGCGCGATTTGGATCAGCGCTTGGCTTCTAAACGCACCAATCCGCTCCAACAATCGGCAGCCCCCGGATCGCCCTTGCGTTTGGATACACGCAGCATTCTGGCAAAAGGAAGAAAAGAAAATCCCCCGCTGTGGCAGGTGCTGGTAGTGGGTGGTATTACGCTGTTCATTGTGGGGCAGGCGGTGTGGTGGTGGGTGAAACCCGCTCCGATTGCACCACCACCGCCCATGCCGATTCCACGTCTGCAACCCGTGGTCGCTACGCCCCCCGCACCCATCGTTGCAGTATCTGCGCCTATTCCGGCCTCTGTACCTATTCCGGCCTCTGCTCCTGCGGTAGTTGCTTCTGCACCAGCCCAACCCGCCGCCTCTGCCAGCAAAGCGATTGCCGCGTTACCAAAACCCATTCAGCCCAAAGCAGCAGCATCGGCG
>CALMCD010000086.1 GCA_937863075.1 uncultured Rhodoferax sp.
ATTACAGGCGTATCTAAAACAAAAAACGACGCAAAACGACATAACCTGTCATTAGGGGGTGCTAACCTTTCAAGGGTCTCAATTCAACGCCTTTGAAAGGAAAATCATGAATATATTGAATAAGTTAAATTATAAAGAATTTTTGGAGAAATTTAAAAACAAACGCTTTACCAAGAAGCAAATAACCATGATGACGATGGCTTTTTTGATTATTAGTGTTTTATTTTTGGTTTCCTATGAGAGTGCGGAATCTAGTGCGAAAAAAGCAGTTTTGGAGAGGCTTAATGACCCTGATTCTGCAAAATTTGGTAGATTCACGCTTGTCGATAAAAATAGTGCTTGCCTAACAGTCAATGCCCGCAATCGTGCAGGGGGGTATGTGGGGAATAATCAAGCAAAATTAGTTAAATATGATGAGGAATGGATAGTTCTGGTTTTAAGTGAAATAAGTCATGATGAGTGTGTTGATTATATGGTTCAAAGAATGAAAAATAAATAATAATTTTTAGAAATATCAGATGCCTTCGCCATTACAGGGTTACGGATATTTTGGTATGATTATCTCGGTGGTGGGTGTGAAAAAACGTACTTAGGAGTCGAACATGCCGCATGAATTACGGGAACTTCACTTGGGCGACCACCTCGTCACACCGCGCGGCGTGTACGCGCACCACGGCATCTATGTGGGCAATGGGCGGGTGGTGCATTACTCCGGTTTTGCGGATTGGGTTAATGGCTTGAAATCGGTTGTTGGTCAAGGGGATGGTGTTCCATATCCGATTGAAGAAGTCAGCCTAGAAATTTTTACGCAGGGCAAGGGTTACACCGTGAAAATCCACCCCACGCCCTTGTTCACGGGGGAAGAAATCGCCCAACGCGCCCGCAGCCGTATGGGGGAGTGTGAATACTCCGTGATTCGCAACAACTGCGAGCATTTTTGCGAATGGTGTATTAACGATGCGCACACCAGTTCCCAAGTACGCAAAATGGCAAAGGTGGCATCGGCGGTTTCGGGTTCATCGCTGGCGGCGGTGGCGGCACGGTTGGCTGTTCCGCGTGTGGCGTTGGCACTGGGTGGCGGGGCGATGCTGGGCGTGACGGCTCCCGCAGTGGCAGCAGTGGCGACGGGGTATAGCGTATACCAAGCCGTGAAATGGGTGCAGAATCGCACCCTATGAAGATACACATACTAGGAATTTGCGGCACATTCATGGGCGGGCTGGCGGCGTTGGCAC
>CALMCD010000087.1 GCA_937863075.1 uncultured Rhodoferax sp.
ATCGGCGCAGGATTGACGCGGATACCGCCCATCATTTCCACGAAGATGCGCAGCGTGTCTTTGAGCGTATCCACGGTATCGAACAGTGGTTCTTTATCTTCTTGGTTATCCTTGTTGTAGGCGAGGGGCTGACCTTTCATGAGCGTAATCAAGCCCATGAGGTGACCCACCACGCGCCCTGTTTTGCCGCGTGCCAGTTCGGGGACATCGGGATTTTTCTTTTGCGGCATGATGGAACTGCCGGTGGTGAAGCGATCCGCGATTTGGATAAAGCCGAAGTTTTGGCTCATCCAAATAATGAGTTCTTCACTCAATCGGCTGATATGCACCATAGATAGGGCGGATGCGGCGGTAAATTCGATAGCAAAGTCGCGGTCGCTCACGGCATCTAGGCTGTTTTGGCACACGCCATCCATACCCAGTGTGCGGGCAACGCGCTCGCGGTCGAGTGGATAACTTGTTCCCGCCAAGGCTGCGCTACCCAAGGGCAGGGTGTTGGTGCGGCGGCGGATTTCGGTAAAGCGTTGGGCATCCCGTGCAAACATTTCGACATATGCCAGCATATGGTGACCAAAGCTCACGGGTTGGGCGACTTGCAAGTGTGTGAAGCCGGGAAGAATCACTTCGGCATTTTGTTCGGCGATATTCACCAACGATTTTTGCAAATCGACCAACAATTCACCGATCAAGTCGATTTCACCGCGCAGCCACAGGCGTACATCGGTGGCTACTTGGTCGTTGCGGCTGCGTCCGGTGTGGAGGCGTTTGCCTGCATCGCCCACCAGTTGCGTCAGGCGTGCTTCGATGTTCAGGTGGACATCTTCTAAATCCAATTTCCACTCCAACGCGCCGGATTCGATCTCCGCAGTGATCTGTGCCATACCCTGCACGATGGACGCATGGTCTTCCGCGCTGATGATGCCCTGGGCGGCGAGCATTTCAGCGTGGGCGAGGCTGCCCGTGATGTCGGCCTTCCAAAGACGCTTATCAAAAAAGACGCTGGAGGTGTAGCGTTTCACCAAATCGCTCATCGGTTCAGAAAAAAGTGCCGACCACGCTTGGGATTTTTTATCGAGTTGGTTCACGGGTGCTTCAGATTCCGAGATTGCGGGATTCACTGGATAGGCGGGATTTGTTGGGTTCATTAACATAGTGTAAGGAGATGAAAAGAAGACAGATTATGCGGGGAGCTTCGTACACCAAGTGCGATACTTCGCGTTAATAGGTTAGTCTACCTTTCTCCTGCGCTGGAAAAACCCAACACTTTATACCGAGACTATGAACCTCCTCAAAAGAACCACCTTAAAAAAAGTCGCTGCACTGGCTCTGTGTGCGATACCAGCCTTATCGTTCGCCCAAGTGGGTGTGACGGATAAGGAGATTGTGATTGGACAATTCGCCGCCACTACCGGCCCTGCGGCTGAGTTGGGTTTGCGGATGCAGATGGGGATGCACATTTATTTTTCCGCCATTAACGGGCAAGGCGGCGTGCATGGGCGAAAAATCCGACTTGTTACCCGTGACGATGGCTACGAACCCAAACGCAGTGTAGAAGCGGTCAAAACCCTGATTCACCAAGATAAAGTCTTTGCACTGGCCGGTTCGGTGGGAACGCCCACGGGCTTGGCTGCCTTGCCGATTTTGACTGAGGCGCAAGTGCCATTGGTCGGAATGTTCACCGGAGCGCGAGCCTTGCGTGAACCGTTTAACCGCTACGTTTTCCACGTTCGCGCCAGTTACGACGATGAAACCGACCGCATCGTGCAACATCTGGCGATGCTGGGCATTCAACGCATCGGCGTGCTGAAGCAGAACGATTCCTACGGTCAAGCCGTTTTGGATGGCGTGCAAAAAGCCCTGACCAAACGCAAAATTCAAATTGCCGCCATCGGCACGGTAGAACGTAATTCCAAGGAACTCGGCAATGCGGTCAAAATCCTCAACACCGCCAATGTCGAGGCGATCATTCAGGCCAGCACCTACCAAACCTCAGCGGCTTTCATCAAACAAGCGCGTGCCGAGGGTTTCCGAGGTCATTTCTTTAACGTGAGCTTCGTGGGTGCGCAGGCCTTGGCGAATGAGCTGGGCGAATTGGGGCAAGGGGTTTCGGTTTCGCAAGTCGTTCCGTTTCCTTTTTCGACCAACACCCCGCTGTTGCAAGAGTACCGCAACCTCATGAACTGGGCGGGGCAAAAAGAGTACGATTTCACCAGCATGGAAGGTTTTTTAACCGCCAAAATTATGGTGGAAGGTCTGCGCCGCGCCGGAACCAATCTGACCCGTGAGCGTCTGATCACGGGGTTGGAATCCATGCGGGATGTGAATTTAGGTGGATTTACCGTGAAATTTAGCCCCCAAAATCACGTTGCATCGGACTTTACGGATTTAACCGTGATTGCCCGCGATAAGAAATTCATGCACTAACTAATGCACTCACTTTTCCATTTTCTAACCATGCGTCTTACCAAAAAATTCTTTGTCGCCATTGCATTCACGGTGGCTTCTTGCTGGGCAATAGCAGAAAACGGCGTGACCAGCAAGGAGATCGTCGTTGGACAATTCGCCGCTATTTCCGGCCCTACCGCGCAACTGGGGTTGCGGATGCAGGCGGGAATGCAGGCGTATTTCAATGCGGTGAATGAACAAGGTGGGGTGCATGGTCGGCAAATTCGATTGATTACGCGCGATGATGCTTACGAACCCGAAAAAGCGATCAGTGCCGTGAAAAAACTGATTTTTGAAGATAACGTCTTCGTCCTAGCGGGTTCGGTAGGAACGCCTACGGGATTAGCCGCGCTTCCGGTGTTGACCGAGGCGCAAGTGCCTTTGATCGGTATGTTCACCGGAGCGCGGGCGTTGCGTGAACCGTTTAACCGCTATGTATTCCATATCCGCGCCAGCTATTACGATGAAACCGAGCGTATCGTGCAGCACCTCACCACGCTGGGGGTGCGCCGCATTGCGGTTTTTTACCAAAACGATTCGTATGGCAAGGCGGGACTAGAGGCGGTAGAACACGCGCTGGAAAAACGCAATCTCAAACCCGCTGTACTCGCCACGGTGGAGCGCAATTCAGTGGACGTAACGCAGGCATTAGAGACTTTACTCAGCGTTGCGCCCGAAGCCATTGTCCAAATCACCACCTACAAATCGGCAGCGGCACTTATCAAACGGGCGCGGGCGAAAAATTTTCAGGGGCAATTTTTTAATGTGAGCTTCGTCGGTTCCCACGCACTGGCGGAGGAGCTGGGAAGGCTAGGGCATGGCGTGGTGGTGTCGCAGGTCGTGCCGTTTCCCCTGTCGCAAGGCATTCCCGTGGTGCAAGAATACCAGCGCCACATGCGCCAATCGGGGCAAAAGAGTTTTGATTTCACCAGCATGGAAGGCTATCTCACCGCCCGCGTATTGGTGGAAGGTTTGCAGTATGCGGGTAAAACCCCCACCCGCGAAGGCTTAATTAACGCGCTGGAATCCTTCAAAGAAATGAACTTCGGCGGATTCACCATCAGCTACAGCAATAAAGACCACATGGGTTCTAATTTCACCGATTTATCCATCATCGCGCGGGGTGGGAATAAGTTTATGCACTGAGTCGTTCACCGCTTCAATTTAGCAAACGCCGAAGCCATAGCCGATGCCATCGGCGGAGCGGCAGGCGCTTTGTGGTGCGGTTTGTTATTGAACGATGGAGAATTGGGCATTTTCGGTTTTTCACCCAGCTTCATGGTGAGCGCAATGCGTTTGCGCGGAATATCCACTTCCACCACCTGCACTTTCACGATGTCGCCCGTTTTCACCACTTCCCGCGCATCGCTCACAAATTTGTGTGCCAACTGGCTGACGTGAACCAAGCCATCTTGATGCACACCTAAATCGACAAACGCGCCAAATGCCGCCACGTTGCTGACCGTTCCTTCCAAAATCATGCCTTCTTTCAGGTCTTTGATGTCGTTCACGTTGTCGTTAAAACGCGCTACTTTGAAATCAGGGCGCGGGTCACGCCCGGGTTTTTCCAGCTCGCCCAAAATGTCTTTCACCGTAATCGCGCCGAATTTTTCCGTGACCAATGCTTCAGGACGCAGTTTTTGCAGCACATCGGCACGCCCCATAATGTCGGCAATCGGCTTACCCGTTTGAACGATGATTTTTTCCACCACCGGATACGTTTCAGGGTGAACGCCCGTCATATCCAGCGGGTTGCTGCCGTTGCGAATCCGCAAAAATCCGGCGGCTTGCTCAAAGGTTTTTGCGCCCAACCCCGTGACTTTGAGCAAATCTTGCCGACACGCAAACGCGCCATGCGATTCGCGCCACCGCACCACGTTCCGCGCCACCGTGTTGGAAAGCCCCGATACGCGGCTTAATAGCGGCACGCTGGCAGTGTTCAAATCCACGCCCACCGCGTTCACACAGTCTTCCACCACCGTATCCAGCGTGCGGGCGAGTTCGCTTTGGTTGACATCGTGCTGATACTGCCCCACACCAATGCTTTTGGGGTCGATTTTGACCAGCTCAGCCAAGGGGTCTTGCAAACGGCGGGCGATGCTGGCGGCTCCGCGCAGGCTCACATCCACATCGGGCATTTCTTGCGAGGCAAATTCGCTCGCGGAATAAACCGAAGCACCCGCTTCCGATACGACTACCTTTTCAATAGGCACTATGTTTTTGCTAGCGCTCTGTGCTTGTTGGATAAGCTCTCCAGCCAGTTTGTCGGTTTCTCGGCTCGCCGTTCCGTTGCCGATGGCGATTAAATTCACCCCGTGCCGCAAACACAATGCGCCCAGCGTGTGCAACGCTCCATCCCAATCGCGGCGCGGTTCGTGCGGGTAAACGGTTGCGGTTTCGACCAATTTTCCGGTTTTATCGACCACCGCCACTTTCACGCCCGTGCGGATGCCGGGGTCTAAGCCCATCACCGTGCGCGAACCCGCCGGAGCTGCCAGCAATAAATCGCGCAGGTTATTGGAAAACACGTCAATGGCGACTTTTTCCGAGGCTTCGCGCAGGCGGGTGAACAAATCGCGCTCGGTGGACAGGCTTAATTTCACTTTCCATGTCCATGCCACGCATTTGCGAATCAAATCATCGGCGGCGCGTTGCTGGTGACTCCAACCCAGTTGATTGGCGATACGCCCTTCGGCTAGCGTAATTTTTGCGATCTCTGCCTGCGGTTGCAGCAGTTTTACTTCCAAAATATCCAAAGCCCGACCGCGAAACACCGCCAGCGCACGGTGTGAAGGAATGCGCGAAATCGGCTCGTCGTAATCAAAATAATCGCGGAATTTGGAAATATCGGCGTTGTTTTGATCTTTTCCTTCAATCAGCTTGCTGTGCAGCAAACCGTCTTGCCACAGCCATTCGCGCAGGTCTTGCACGATTTGCGGGTTTTCCGCCCAACGCTCGCTCAAAATATCGCGCACACCGTCCAGCACGGCTTGCACGGTGGAAAAATTCGGTTGATCGGGCTGCTGCGGTTTGACGTAAGGCAGGGCGGCCTCGGCGGGAACAAGGGTCGGGTCGTTGAACAGCGCGTCTGCCAAGGGTTCGATACCCGCTTCCTTCGCCATTTGGCCTTTGGTGCGGCGTTTGAGTTTGAAGGGCAGGTAAATATCTTCCACCTCTTGCTTGGTGGCGGCGTTGTGAATCGCCAACGTGAGTGCGGGCGTGAGTTTGCCTTGCTCGTCAATCGCTTTGAGGACGGCTTCTTTGCGCTCGTTCAACTCGCGCAGGTAGGCTAGGCGGGATTCGAGTTCACGCAGTTGAATATCATCCAACCCGCCGGTGGCTTCTTTGCGGTAACGGGCGATAAACGGGACGGTAGCCCCGCCATCGAGTAGCTCGACAGCCGCCGCGACCTGCTGGGGGCGAATCTGGATTTCTTGGGCAATTTGCGCGATGATGGTTTGCATGTAAAACGGAAGCCGTAGAATGGAATCAAGAAAACAACGAAGGTCGAAGTTTGCCACAGCTACCCAATCCCCCGTCCCGCGTCAGCATCCCTGCCTACCTGCAAGACACCTATTGGTGGGCGTATATCCACCCCAACGCCGTGCGCGTTTTTGAACGCCAGTGGCTGGTGAACCTCATTTTGTGGGGCAATTTCACCAAGCTGCGTGATGCCGCCCTTGCCGAAGTGGGTGACACCATTGAAGGCAACGTCTTGCAAGTGGCCTGCGTCTACGGCGACTTTACCCAGCACTTGGTGCGACGCTTGAAACCCTCCGGTCGTTTGGATGTGGTCGATGTCGCCCCGATTCAATTAGAAAATCTGCAAAACAAAATCGGCACGCCTTCCAATGTGCGGATGCTGCTGCAAGATTCCAGCGCGTTGGAATTGGAAGATGCCAGTTTTGATTCGGTTGTCGTCTTCTTTTTGTTGCACGAACAGCCCGCCGAGGTGCGCCAAAAAACGATTGCCGAAGCGTTGCGGGTCACGAAAAAAGGCGGAAAACTGATTTTTGTGGATTACCACAAACCCAAATCCACCAGCGTTTTCCGCTACCTCATGACCCCGATTTTGACCACATTAGAACCCTTTGCAATGGATTTATGGAAAACCGAAATCCGCGATTGGTTGCCCGCTGGTATTAGCGTTTCTAAAATCGAAAAACAAACGTATTTTGGTGGGTTGTACCAGAAGGTGGTGGTTACGCGGTAGGGTGAATATGAATGATGCTATGAACTGGATAAAAGAATCGCTGAAACTATTTCAAATAGAGCGACCAGCGCATTTTACCAATTACACCCATTGCCATGAATGCTATGATGTTGATTCAATGCTTCAAGGGGAAACCATTGAAAGTATTGGAATCAAAAAATTAGGTACTGGGTGTGAAGCGCTCATTTATTGCACCACTGACGGCATCCAGTATTTTATGCCCGCATTGATTCGATTAAGTTTAGAAACAATACACACTGATTTTTATTTCGGTGATTTTTCGTACTACCTGCAAGGCAATGGAAATAATAATTCCTATTATTTATCCTGCACATCCGAACAACGTCGTTTTATTGCCCGCTTTATTTTGTATATGATGGAGCAATACGCCACTGAAATTGAAAATAATGGCTACGATGATGATGTGTTGAATGCTTATGGAGTGTGGGCGAGTGCCTAGGCAAGGTGACGAGTATCTATGCAC